>NZ_CP009170.1:1947500-2247500 GCF_000763575.1 Thermoanaerobacter kivui | reverse complement strand
TTTAGTGGAAGGTACGACTTGTTAAAGATTGCCTCTCAAGATATGCTCCATCAAAAATACCGCTCTAAACTTATACCTGAAATGCATGCCTGTTTTGAAAAAGCTTTAGAAGCAGGCGCTTATTCTGTTTTTTTAAGTGGAGCAGGCCCCACAATTATGGCTATTTGCTCGGAAGATAAGGTAGATACAGTAGTAGAAGGAGTAGGAAGTGTGTATACTAGCATGGAGATAGATTATAGAGTATATAAACTCCATTGTGAAAATAACGGTGCTCAAGTTTCAAAGGTTTCTCTATCAGTATAGGGAAACCTTTGAAATTTTATCATATGATAAATTTTTATGATAAACCAATGTGATATAATTAAACTTAGTAGCGGAGAGATTATAACTCAATATATTAGAAATGGAGGTATATATTGTGAAAAGATTTTTGACGCTAATTTTGACATTTTTAATTGCTGCAAGTCTTGCTTTTACTGTTCCAGTACATGTTTTTGCTGAATCTTCAACACAAACCACGACAGATCAACAACTATATGATAACCTTGCAGACATTGGTTCCATTATGAAGTATATAACAGATAATTACATTGGAGATGTGACGTACGATCAACTCAAAGAAGCAGCTTTAAAAGGAATTTTTTCAAGCCTTGATGAATATAGTACATATTTTACAAAAGAAGAGTTTAAAGATTTTACCAAAAATACTTCTGGGACTTTCAGCGGAACAGGAATGGTCTTGACTGAAAAGGACGGGAAAATTGTTGTAACTTCCGTTTTAGAAGGTTCACCTGCTGAAAAAGCTGGAATCAAAAGCGGTTATATTATAAAAGCGGTAAATGACAAAAGCGTTGAGGGAATGAATATAAATGACGTAGTAAACATGATAATTGGGGATGAAGGTACAAAAGTAAAGGTCACTTTTGACGTAGGTGGGTCAATAAAAGAATTTGAACTTACCAGACAAATAATTCGTGTCAATCCAGTTTCTTATAAAATAATCGATGGAATTGGATACATAAAAATACAAGAATTCAATGAAAATACCACATCTAACATAACAAAAGCCCTCATGTATATGGACAATAATGGTATAAATAAAATTGTTCTTGATTTAAGAGATAATCCCGGTGGACTCCTTACAGAGGCGGTAAGCGTTGCAAACTTTTTTGTTCCAAAAGGAGTTGTATTGACTGTAGAGAGAAAAAATGGAGAAAATGAAATATATTATTCTTATCTCAATAATCCTAAGTATAAATTAGCAGTATTAATTAACGGCAATACTGCTTCTGCAGCTGAAATATTAGCAGGGGCTATACAGGATACCAAAGCGGGTATATTAGTGGGAGAAAAATCTTTTGGGAAAGGGACTGTCCAATCAGTAGTGCCATTGCCAGATGGAAGTGGTTTTAAGCTTACAATTGCAAGGTATAAACTCCCTTCAGGCAGATATATTGACAAACAAGGCTTGAAGCCAGATATATATGTGGTAAATACTCAATATACTCCTTCAATTAAATTTAATGGCACATTGAAGGTAGGTTCCAGAGGAAATGATGTGAAAATTTTACAGAAGAATTTAAATATATTGAAGTTTAATGCGGGCCCAGAAGATGGTATTTTTGGACCTAAAACGGCAAACGCTGTAAAAGAACTGCAAAAGAAAGCGGGATTAACTCCGACAGGGGTTTTTGATAAAAACACATACGATGCGATGGTTAAAATGCTTGAAGAATTAAATAATAGAGATGTTCAATTAGATAAAGCAATAGAAGTGTTAAAGAAAATATAAAATTTAAAAATACTTTAATATTATAGAAGCGTTTTCGAACCACATGCGAAGCATGTGGTTTTTTAATTTTATAAAATGAATAATTTCTTGCAAAGAGTGTGTTTTATAAATAAAAAATTTTATTTTTCCAAAGAAGGAAAAATGTAATTTATGTAGAATAATATTGAATATGAAATTTATGCAACATTAAATAGTAATCATACAAATAGCCAAGCAAAAGATATACAAAGGATTAGTATATTATATTTTAAATAAAATGTCTCAAATTCAACAATAATTACAAATTTTATTTATAATTATTAAACATATGCTATCTAAGGGTTTATTCCCTTGGATTATAGATATTTCATAAAATGGGGGGATGAAGGGGAGAAAATTGTATCTTTTTGTCGAAACATAAGGAAGATGAAAAACAAGGGGGTTAAGATTTTATGGGCAAAAGGTTTTTAGTTTTTCTGATTGCATTTACATTGGTATTTAGTGCTTTTAGCTCTTTTGGTTATTCTCAGCAAATGCCATCATCAGATAACCCAAAACTTACTTTAGATTCGCTAAAAATCGATTATAATCTTGTAAAACAGATTGCTAAAGATAATTTTAAAGAAACTGCTAAACCCTATCAAAGCAAGTCAAAAGTTGTGAAACAATTTGGAGAAGAGATGCAAAATTTAAGAGATGGTTCCAAGCAAGAGATTGAAAAATATAATCCTGATGAAACTGTACGAGTTATTGTGGAATTAGAAAAGGATAGTCTTGCTTCTTTTGCATTAAAGTCTAACAAGACTCTCAAAACTTTGACGCAAAATGAAAAAACGACTGTTTTAAACAAAATTACTCAAGAACAAACTCAATTAAAAAGCGTATTGAGCAAAAATTTCAATTTTAAACCAAGACATACATATAAAACTGTTTTGAATGGCATAAGTGGCGAGGTAAAAGTTAAAGACATAGAAAAAATTAAAACATTGCCTGGAGTAAAAGATGTAAGAATTGCAAATGAGTATTTCCTTGACATGACAACAGCAATCTATTCAACAAATGCACCAACCGTGTGGAATGACTTGGGATATAAAGGTGAAGGAATGGTTGTTGCTATAATTGATACAGGAATAGACTATAGACATCAAGATATGAAGATTACAGATCCCACAAAAGTGAAGTTGACAAAGGAAAAAGTAGAAGAAATAGCGAAGGAAACTGGAAAACCTTATAAATATTTCACAGATAAAGTGCCGGTTGGTTGGAACTGGGCAGACAACAATGATCAAATTATAGATATTGGTGCTACACAGTCAATGCACGGACAGCACGTTGCAGGTATAGTTGCAGCAAATGGCAATATTAAAGGCGTTGCACCTGAGGCACAGCTTATAGCTGAAAAAGTATTTTCAAATAACCCTAATTTTGCATCTGCTTTTTCGGACGATATAGTAGCAGGTATTGACCATGCCGTTGCATTTGGTGCAGATGTTATAAACATGAGCTTAGGTTCAACAGCAGGTTTCGTTCGCCCTGATGACCCTGAGCACCTGGCGATAAAAATGCTGTTGACAATGGCGTAATAGTTGTCGTTTCAGCTGGTAACTCCAGTTATTCGACGAGCGCAGAATTTTATCCATATGCAATGGATCCAGATATAGGAACTGTCGGCTCGCCTGGATTGTGGCTTGATGCTATTCAAGTGGCTGCTTCTATAAATCCTGGACTTACAGGAAAAAGCTTTTCTGTAAATCCTGCTCCACAAGATTTTGCCAGAGTAGTATATTCTGTAGGAAGTCCTACAGACCATGACCCTATTGACCCTGCAGATGTCTTGAAAGGAGAGTATGAGGTAGTATACTGTGGATTAGGTAGACCCGAGGATTTTCAAGGTAAAGATGTAGTAGGTAAAGTTGCCCTTATTTCAAGAGGTTCTATTACATTTAACGCAAAGACGATAAATGCACAAAATGCTGGTGCTGTAGCTGCAGTAATTTTCAATAATACTACAGGAACAATTTCAATGGCATTAGGAGAAGGTACGAAAATTCCTTCTGTGTCTATTTTAAGAGATGCAGGTCTTGCAATTAAAGCTTTGTTAGATCAAGGGCAAAAAGTCACAGTAAAATTTGATGGTGCTATAGGAACAAATAAATTAGGAGTTCCTCCGGGAGACAATGTAACAGACTTTTCATCCTGGGGTGTTACACCAAGCTTTGACTTTAAACCGGAAATAATGGCACCTGGCGGTGGAATATATTCAACACTTAACAAAGATTCCTACGGTTTGATGAGCGGTACATCTATGTCATCACCTCATGTGGCAGGTGCTATGGCATTAATTGCAGAAGCGCTAAAGCAAAAAGTTAAAGAAGGTACTTTAAATGTTGAAGGAAGAGACTTTGTAGAATTAGCAAAAATAGTAGCTATGAATACAGCAAGACCTATTATTGACACAAACGACAATGCTGCTATTTATACAGGTAAAATTTTAAGAAGTCCTAAGCCTTATTCTCCAAGGCAACAGGGAGCAGGTATGATTCAAATAGATAAGGCAATAAAAACACCCGTTACAATTACAGATTCAAATGGGAAAGCAGGTATTGCCCTTGGAAGTATTGGAAATAGTGCTAACTTTACATTGACTCTTAAAAATTATGGGAATAGTGATGTCACATATAATATAAAAGATGAATATGGAGTTTTGACAGACTATGTTCTTTGGGGATTTAACTTTGCTGAAACAGTACCTCTTACGGGCGCAATGGTTAACTTTGACAGAGATTCTGTAACAGTTCCTGCAAACGGACAAGCAACTGTAAATGTCACATTGATAATTCCTCAAAATGCGCCACAAAATATTTTTGCAGAAGGCTTTTTAAGCTTTATTCCACAGGACAACAATCTTCCCAAACTAAGCGTACCTTATACAGCTTTTTATGGAAGTTGGGATGAACCAAGAATTATAGATTCACCTCTTTGGGAAGATGACACTTATTATGGACTTACAGGTATGGCAGGAGTTATAGATGAAGATTTGTATTTCTTAGGTAACTTGGGACGCGAGGAAGAAAAACCTGATCCATCTACAATTGCTATATCGCCAAATGGTGATGGTGTATTTGATTTTGCACAGCCAGTGCTTTCATTTATGAGAAATGCAAGAGAATTTAAAGTAAGCGTTGTAGACAGCAATGGAAATGTAATAAGAGAAATATCCCAAGAGAAATATTTAAGAAAGAACGTAGCAGAGACATCCAAAGCTCAGATTTCTGATTCTTGGATATGGGACGGCAAAGCATTTAACCCTGCGACAGGACAATTTGAAGCAGTTCCTGATGGACAATATTATATGCGCTTTGAATCTAAGATAGATTATCCGAATGCAAAGACACAAGTTCTTCAAATGCCTGTTAAAGTTGACACAATATTACCTGAAGTTATGATAAATGATGGCTATGTCGATCAATATGGATATTTAAACGAAAATTACATTTCAAACGGAAAAGCAATAATTGAATGGACAGCTACTGATAAAGAAGGTTCAGGTATAGATTATTATGTTCTCTTTACAGGAAAGATTGACCCTGTGACATATAACGTAGCAAATATTGAAGCAAAAGTCTTACCAAATGATGTGACTTCAGCAGAAGTCCCTCTTCCAAACCGCTATACATTTATTGCTGTACTTGGTGTAGACTATGCAGGAAATATTTCTGATATAATGGGTGTAAATAATAGCTGTATTGCATTTAACCCAGAAATAAAAGACAATTTTGGACCTGTAATTACTGTAAAAGAACCTCAAGTAGCACAAATATTTAATACAAGAGATATTGTTGTTTCAGGAACCATAGAAGATGAGACGACATTTATGGGCGAGCTCTATATTAACGGTAAACTAGTACCAGTTGATGAGAACAATAATTTCACAACAACAATACATTTTGACAGTGATGGAAAGAAACAAATAAAATTCCTTGCATTTGATAAATTGTATGACCCAAATGACCCATCAACATATGAACACAAGACAGAATTTGCAATACCCATTTATATAGACATTACAACACCCGAAATTACTTTAAATGTAGATAATTTCAAAGGCTTTATTTCACCTGAAGGAGTAAGCCTTACAGTAGCAGGCAATGTGTACGATACAGGATTTGGATACAAACTGTTTATCAATGGCAACAATATACTTAACAAAGAAGCTGATGATTACACAACATTTAATGATAACTTTATTGCCAGAGTACCTCTTAACGTGGGAAATAATATCATTTCGATAAGTGCAGTAGATGTGGCGACGAATAAAGCAGAAGCTACAGTAGCTGCAAATGTATATACTTCAGATACACAAAATTACGTTACAATAACCTATAATGGATCACAAAAGACAATACAGCTTGAAGAAGTCATGCTTAACTCACTTAATGCTAATCCAAATCCACTTTATATACCGATTGGGGGAACAGGCAAAATAACCGTTAATGCAATATATACAGACGGTACAACAAAAGATATAACAGATAAAGCAGTGTTTGAATCTGTATATGGGGACATTGCCAAAGTAGAGGGTAATGGAATTGTAGTTGGAATGAATCCAGGTGAAACTACAATAACTGCAATATATGATAATAAATCTGTTGATATAAAAGTTGTAGTTTCAGAAGCTGTACCATTGGGTATTAGTGTTGACCCGGCATCTATAAAAGTTCCAGCAGGCAAAGCAATGCCCGTTGCAGTTTATAATCATTTCTCAGATGGTAGTCAAGTAGATGTGACAAATTACACTAAATTTATAATTGCAAATCCGCTTATTGCTGACTACAACTACACTATGGGAGTTGTAAAAGGCCTTTTTAAAGGAAGCACTGTGCTTACTGCTGTGTATAACAATAGTGCGTTAAATGTTCCAATTACAGTAACAGACCCAGTTCTTGAAAATATACAAGTTCAACCTTCTTCTATTGAAATAAAAGTGGGGGAAACTACACAAATAGAAGTTACAGCAAACTATTCTGATGGTACAACAAAAGATGTGACAAAAGATGCTACCTATACATCCAAAGATTCAAGTATTGTTACAGTAAACCAAGGGCTTGTTAAAGGGGTTAAAGCAGGCAGTACCACAATTGAAATAAGTTATGGCGACAAAACTGCATCTGTCAATGTTACAGTAAAAGAAGTATCTTCTTCTGGCGGAGGCGTAGGTATTACACCTATTATACCCCCAGTGACTCCACCTGCAAGCACTGAAGAAACAGCAAAGCCAACTCAAGAAGTATCACAAGGCAAAGTAGTTGTAGAAAATAACACAACAACACTTACAATAGACGAAAACAAAGTAGCAAAAGACATAAAAGACACTTCAAAGAAAGAAATACAATTTGACTTAACAAATATAGGAACTACACCTCAAAAAGCATTAGAAATACCTGTAACTGTACTTAATTTAATAGCAGAGAACAACAAAAACGTAGTAGTAAAATCAGACGAAGTAGCTCTTCAATTTGATGCAAAAACTTTAGCAGTATCACAAGAAGCAATTGACCTCATAAACAAAGCAGGAACAATAAAACTTAACATACACAACAAAGGCAAAAAGGAAGCATCATCTTTCGAGCCAATAACAAGTGCCTATGACATAACAATAAAAGCAGGAGACAAAGACATAAAAATAGGGTCACCAGTAAAAATGACATTTAACATAAAAGGTGGAAAAGACATAAGAAAAGCAGGAGTATACTACTTAAACGAGAAGACAAATCAATGGGAATACGTAGGAGGAAAAATTGACAAAGGAACAAACACAATAACCTTTGAAGCCAAACACTTCTCAACCTATGGAGTCTTTGAATACAACAAAGAATTCAAAGACGTAACAAAAGACAATTGGGCATATGACGTAGTAAATGTCCTTGCATCAAGGCACATAATAAAAGGAGTAGACAGTGAAACATTTGTACCGAACGCAAAAATAACAAGAGCAGAATTTGCAGCATTAATGATAAGGGCATTAGGAATAGAAGAAGAGCCATACAAAGGAGAATTCAATGACGTAAAAGAAGGAGAATGGTATGCAAACGCGATAGAAGCAGCATACAAAGCAGGGATAATGTTAGGAGACGGCAAGAATATGAGGCCGGATGACCCAATAACAAGAGAAGAGATGACAGCAGTAATAATGAGGGTATACGGAAAGCTTGCAGAGTACAAAGAGGAGAACATAGGCAATACCACTTTCAGTGATAACAACAAGATAAGTGAATGGGCAAAGAATGTAGTAGCGAATGCAGTAAAACTTGGAATAGTAAGAGGATATGAAGATAACACTTTCAAGCCAAAAGACAACGCTACAAGAGCAGAGGCAGCAGCTATGCTTTACAGAATTTTAGAGAAAACAGGAAATATATAAGATGGAGCTAATGCGCCCCAATGGGCGCTTTTCTTTTTATTCTAATTATTTAATGGATGATTTTTAATAATTCTTACCTTTTGGATGATATATTTTCATTTTTGCATATCAGTAATCGATATTTTTTTAACAATATCCACTTTGCGTGGACAAATGTATTTTTTGCTATTGCATTTTTTACTTTATTGATTTATCATATTAAATATATATCTAGTAACAGGGAGTGATAAGATGAAAGAGATGATATTGATGACACCGGGGCCTACAATGGTGCCGGAGGAGGTAAAAAAAGTTGCAGGTGCACAACCCTTACACCATAGAACGGAAGAGTTTTATGAATTATTCTCTAATCTCAATAAAAATTTAAAAGAAATATTTAAAACTAAAAATGAAGTTATAACTTTGACCTCATCAGGAACAGGTGGAATGGAAGCTGTCATTGCAAATCTTTTTTCTACCGGTGATAAAGTATTAGTCGCCAGTATAGGTTACTTTGGAGAGAGGTTTTATGATATAGCGAAAGCTTATGGCCTTGATGCAGAACTTCAAGACTTTGGCTGGGGAAACGCCGTAGACCCTAATGTATTAGAAGACAAATTAAGAAATGGTAATTACAAAGCCCTTTTAGTCACACACAATGAAACTTCTACAGGAGTTACAAATAACGTAAAAGAAATTGCAAAAATTGCTGATAGGTACGGTGTGGCAGTCATCGTTGATGCTGTAAGCTCTTTAGGTGGCATACCACTTGAAATGGACGAATGGGGTATTGATGCAGTAATAACATGTTCTCAAAAATGTCTTATGTCCCCTCCTGGACTTAGCTTTGTTGCTTTAAGTGAAAGAGCATGGAAAATGGCGGAAACTTCTAATCTTCCAAAATATTATTTTAACTTAAAAAAAGCAAGAGAAGGTGTTTTAAAACCCAATCCCGATACTCCTGCTACTCCTGCTGTTTCTACAATAATGGCTGTAGCAAAAGCGACAAATATGCTTTTAGAATTTGGGTTGGATAATGTATACAAAAGGCAAGCCACCTATGGAAAAAGAGTGAGAGAATACGTAAAGAGCTTGGGATTAGAACTGTTGCCGGAAGAAGACATAGCTTCTGATTTAATAACTGCTATAAAAGTTCCTGAAAAATACAAAGCATCAGAGATTATAAATCACATGAAGGAAAAACATGGGGTATTGATAACAGGAGGGCAAGGACCTTTAAAAGGGAAAATTATAAGAATAGGTCACATGGGTTATGTGACTGAAGAAATGCTTACTAAAACTCTTGAGGCGCTGAAAGACGCAATAAAGGAGTAAGGAGGGATATAATTTGAAAATAATTGTCACAGAGAAAATATCAGAAAATGGCATTGAATATCTAAAAAAACACGCCGACGTAGACGTGAAAACTAATATTTCAAGAGATGAGCTTTTAGAAATTATTAAAGATTATGACGCTATTATTGTTAGAAGTGCTACAAAAGTAGATAGAGAACTCATCGAAAAAGGTGAAAGATTAAAAGTCGTAGGTCGTGCGGGAAATGGCGTTGACAACATTGATGTGACAGCAGCTACTGAAAAAGGAATTCTTGTTGTAAATACTCCTGCTGGAAATACTGTAGCTGCTGCAGAATTGACCATTGGCCTTATGCTGGCTATAGCCAGAAATATACCGCAGGCATATCATGCTGGTCTTAATGGAGACTTTAGAAGGGATAAATTCAAAGGCGTTGAATTGAACGGAAAAACTGTAGGCATAATAGGTTTGGGTCGAATCGGTTCCCTTGTTGCTGCAAGGTTGGCAGCATTCAACATGAGAGTAATTGCTTACGACCCTTATATGCCTGATAGCCGTTTTGAAAAATACGGTGTGGAAAAAGTTACTTTGGATGAATTACTTCAGCAATCAGACTTTATAACAATTCACCTTCCGAAAACGGAAGAGACCAAAAAAATGCTCAGCGAAAAAGAGTTCAAAAAAATGAAAAAGGGAGTTAGAATAGTAAATGCCGCACGAGGAGGCATCATTGATGAAAAAGCTCTTTACAATGCCATTAAAGAGGGCATTGTAGCGGCAGCAGGATTAGACGTTCTTGAAGTAGAACCAAAATATAACATAGAACATCAAGATTTTAACAATCCTCTTCTTGAACTACCAAATGTCGTTTTTACGCCTCATCTTGGAGCTTCAACTTATGAAGCGCAAGAAAACATAGGTATATCCATTGCTCAAGAAGTAATTTCGGCTTTAAACAGTAATCTGTATGGAAATATAGTAAATTTACCAGGGGTAAAATCAGACGAATTTTCACAGCTTAAGCCGTACATGAAATTAGCCGAAGCGATGGGAGCACTTTATTACCAGATAAATGACACTCCTGTTAGATTGATTGAAGTGATATATAGGGGAGACATTTCGAGAACTAATACAGAAATTGTAACTCTTTATGCACTTAAAGGATTTTTAAAGCCTGTATTAGAAGAGGATGTAAGTGTTGTAAATGCAAAATTAAGGGCAAAAGAAATGGGAATAGAAGTTGTAGAAGGAAAAATCGAAGAAATAAACCACTATTCAAGCCTTATCATACTTAAAATTACAGACACCAATGGTAAAACGACACAATTTGCTGGCACCACATATGGGGAAGAAATAAGAATTGTAGAATATATGGATCATAAAGTAAATTTTGAGCCTACAGAACACATGCTATTTGTTAAGAATAAAGATGTACCAGGGGTTATAGGTCACATAGGGAATGTGTTAGGAGACTTTGGAATAAACATTTCTACCATGCAAGTAAGCCCAAATAAAAATGATGGAACAGCATTAATGATTGTAAGCACAGACAAAGAAATCCCTGATGAAGCAGTAGAGTCTCTAAATAAATTAAATAGCATAATAAAAGCAAGAGCGGTTAAAGGATTGATATAGAGATATGGATTGTTGTCAGAATATTATAAAGATGATATAATATATGTAAAGTAAATTTTATTAAGGTGATAAAAATGCAAAATAGTAGCATGATAAAAAAATTAAATGAAATTATAGATTCTTTAACGGAGAAGGAAATTGCTGAAGTGATTGACTTTGCTGAGTATCTTAAAGAAAAAAAGAAAGAGCTTATAAAAAAATTTAACGATTGGGATAAATCTTTAGAAGTAGAACAAATAACCCACGAAGAGGAAAAATTATTAAAAGAAAGCGAGGGAGAATATATAACTTTAGAAGAAGCAAAGAAGGCAGTAGATTGCCTTTTGAGGGAGATGTAAAAAAACTAAAAACATCTAAAAAGGAGCGTTTATATAGGTTAAAAGTTGGAAACTATAGATTGATTTTTGAGATTGACAACGTTGATTTTGCTATTAAAGTGAAAGCTTTTGATACAAGAGAAGATATATATAAAGGTTAATATATAGTGCTTTTGCTGATGTGAAATTATTATGAAATGAGTGGATGATTAAATATGATTAAGATTAATATTCCAGGAGATAAAAACCTTGAAATAAAAAATTTGGTTTTTGATTTTAATGGGACACTTGCTAAAGATGGAATTTTAATCGATGGAGTAAAAGAGAAAATAAAGGAGTTATCATACAAAAGTGTAGACATTTATATTCTTACATCAGACACGTATGGAACTGTAAAAGAACAATGCAAAGAACTACCGATTAAAATAGAAATATTTGATAAAGATAATGCAGCAGAAGATAAGAAAAGAATAGTTGATAAACTGGGGAAAGAAAATACCATTGTAATAGGAAATGGGCGAAATGATGTAGAGATGTTTAAAAACAGTAGGCTGGCTATAGCAGTATTGGGCAAAGAAGGTTGCTATACGAAAGCATTAGTTTATGCAGATATTGTAGTAAATGATATAATTGATGCTATGGATTTATTATTAAACCCCAATCGTCTAAAAGCAACATTGCGAACATAGTAAAAACATAGTGAAATTTTTATGCCTTGCTCCTTTCAGACTGTAGACAAACTTTCGTAAAGGAGATATTTTGCATAAGGAGCGAGTTGTTACAAAGCGGCCCGGCACTCAAGTAAGTATGCTTATTTTTTCTATTTTTGCTTTATAAACTTTCTTACTTGAGTGCCGGAAACTTAGCAAGACCGAGGGTGGAGGCAGGGACGAAGCCATGGATGGCGAAGGCGGGCAGCTTAAGGCATGGATGCCACCTGACGTAGGTACCCTGCCTAGAGAAAAAAATTTTTTCGGGCTTCGCCCACCTATAGGTATTTTTCAAGTCTTCCAGGATACATTATGATTAATTGGTTTAATACTATATCAATAGATATTGCAATACCCTTTTATTTTTCGGTGGTAATCTGTTCTCTACTGCTATTTTCCTTAACTCTTCTAATTCTCTTTTTATAAATTCAAGCTGCCTTACTTCTCCATATGCTGGTATGCCTTTTTTCTATTCTCTATTTCTTTTTCAAGGTATGGTATTACATTGTCTAGTGCTTCTATTAATTCTCTTACTTCGTATAGCTTGTTCCTTTTAAGTACCATGTGTTCTTCCCCTCCTTTAATACTTCTGAATTGGACATAAATATCTGTCTTGCTCCTCCCGACTTTTTCCATCCTTTATAGAGTGCTACTATCCCATCTTTCTAAAACAGCACCACAGCTTAAATTTATACTATGGTGCTGCTTTAGAATATTATTCTATGTTTTTCCTAATATATGGCTTTGCTTTTTCATATCTTGTAGTTACAAGATTATAAAAAAATTCACATGCATCTTCTTCTGATGTAAAAGTTTTTATTGTATCTTTATTCCCTCTCTCATCTTGGTAATACACTATCCATGTACCATCATCATTTTGTTTTAACAATGTCATTTCTCAAATTAATTTAGCCTAAAGATAGATGCCCACATCCTGATTGCAAATGCAAAGTGAAATTAAAAAAACACGGCTTTTACCATCGTTACTATTTAGATGGAGCCGTCTGCATAAAGATCACCATTAGAAGATATATATGCCCTGTGTGCAAAAGGACTCTTTCCTATCTTCCTGATTTCTGTATTCCTCATTTTCAGTATTCTTTCAATATGATTGTAAAGTCTTTAAAAGAGACACTACTTATAAGGTAAATTTTCATGAGAATGCTAAAATTCCTGTAGAATATATCAAAGACAGAAAGGTTGTAAACGAAAATGAAGATACTGTGGATTTTGCTGCAAAACCTAATCCCACAGTAATATCCTTTAATGATATCATTGATTAAAAAAAGAGGTGTTTTAAATGTTCACTCAATATTTTGGAATGAAATTTAATCCATTTTCCAAAGAGATAAGTGTAAACGACCTATACATAAGTGAAGACATTGCTGAATTAAATGCCAGGCTAAAATATTTACAAGAAACAAGAGGTATAGGACTTATCATTGGTGAGGCCGGTTCAGGCAAATCTACCGCATTAAGAAAATATGTTGAAAGCCTTAACCGTTCTTCGTATAAGCCGTGTTATTTTGCTCTGTCTACGCTCACAGTGAGAGAATTCTATCAAGCATTGGCTATGATTTTAGGCGAAACACCCTCATACAAAAAAGTAACGCTCTTTCACCAGATACAAAGAGCGATAACAGAACTTTACTATAGCCAGAAGATAACTCCTGTCATAATATTAGATGAAATACAACTGGTTTCTAATGATGTTCTCGAAGATTTGAGAATAATATTTAACTTTAATATGGATTCTCAAAACCCGTATATACTGATACTTTCGGGGCAACCACACATAAGAAACAAATTAGCTCTCAATGTAAACAGTGCACTAAGGCAAAGAATTACCGTAAAGTATATGATGCAAGGGCTAAAAAAAGAAGAAATTCAAGATTATATAAAAACAAGAATGAAAATAGCCGGAATGATGGATGATATATTTACACCATCAGCATATGAAGCAATATATTCTCTAACAAAAGGGCTGCCAAGGATAATAAATAACCTGGTAACAGCTTCTTTACTCTATGCGTATTCTAAAAGGCTAAGAGAAATAGATGAAGAAGTAATATACCAGGCACAAAATGAAATAAGTTTATGAGAGTAGTAGCTTTCGCTACTCTCATTTTTTATTATACTTCAATTAACCCAAATTGCCAATAACAGATATTAACATATTTTAGCGGTAATGCTTTTGGAAAGTGAAAAAAATTTTTAATCAGGCTGTAATAATTTGAGAAAAAATACTTTTATGCACTTAAAAAATGCCATTATAATTTGAAAATCTTTAGAGATTTAATTTGAGAATTGACATGCTGGTTTTTTGCTGTAAGGGTCAAATGTGTATTTGTAGTCCCCTATAATTTCAGAAATTCTTCCATTTCTGCTTGTTATTACTGGAGTTTTTGTATTTATTTTATATATTTGCCTATTTCATTTGTAAAGTATAAAAATCTTGTAATTCGTTTTAAAATTTATGTTTATCATATGTCTTTAAACTCCACCAGTATCATGTTATATTTTTTGATTAGATATTTTTCCTGTTTTGAAAAAACTTTGATAGGTAAAGCCGGAAGTGGTAAATTCTTTATTAAGTTTAGTTTTTCCGTGAAATTTTTTGTTAAATTTGTGTTAATAAAACAAAATTTAAGCCCCTGTCTTCATATTGCGAAAACAGGGGCCATATTTAGATTTATTTGTAGGGTATGTTGTAAGTTGCAAAATAAAATTCCCCAGAATTGTAGCGGGAAATTCCCAGTTTTTTTGAACAAGCAGGACAATGTTTTAGTAATTATTTTTGAAAATCATGTCAAGGACAAAGCCCGTAGGGGTTAGCGTTAGCGAATCCCTGAAGGATTTTTAAATACAATTATAATGGTGTAAGTTGCTGATAAATTTTCCATTACTCATTTTGCAAAAGTGGGGAATCTTCATTTACAAAAAACATTAATGCTCAATCCAATAAAAATATATACTGCAACATAAACTAAAAACATGTAAATAAAAGGTTTTAAACCTCTTTGCTTATAATCATTTCTTGCTTCTTCAGATAATAAAAGTAGTAAAAATATAAAGAGTACGCCTGAAAATAAAGCTCTTATAATAGATTTTATCATTTTGATCTAACTCCTTATTTCCCAAATTTTTCTTTTTAAAAAATCCTTTATCATTTCTTTATCATCTTTGGCAACAATAAATGTAATTTTCTTGTTATTCGGTTTTAAAGTAACTACAAGGTACTTGTCTGTAAAACTATAGCTATCAATATCATCCCACCTGTGAAATACTCCCCAGTGCATTATGCCTTTTTCGTTGATTCCGTTTGGTATTAACGAATGAGCCAAAGGAATTATCCCGGCTATAAAAATCATTGCAAGGAGTTTTGTGTGCAACGTGTCTTTTAAATTAGTATTAGAAATTGCTGCTATTAAAATAATATATATACTCATTGCTAACACCAATGAATTATTAGTAGTTTTGATATTCCACTTTGTTTTTCCAAAATGTTTTTTGGCTTTAAATACATCGTATATATCCCATATTGTAGTAAAGATTACAAGTGCTAAAACAGCAGAAAAAAATTTTTGTAAGATATTCTCTCTTCCTAAAAGTCCTATAATTATTCCAAAAGCAAATATAAATATTGCAATTATAACTTTCTTGTTTTTATTCATATAAAAACAATCCCCTTTCTATTAGAAGTATTTTAATCACATCTTAAAAATTTCCTTTATTTTTGTAATGTAAATTAATCAAAGGATCTGTAAATTTTTACATCTATGCACAATGAAACAGTAACATACAACTCTTTTCATTTTATATTCCCTTTGTTTCCACTTTTTATTGACATGAATCTGATATTTCCTTCATTAGGCTTTCTTTTGCAAAATTAATTAGCTCTTCTTTATTTTTCCCGTTATCGGGATATGTACCTATGCCAAAATACCATTTCCCCAGAAGTTTATCTTTAAGTTGGAACATCGGAGCGACGATGCAAAATATCTCCTTTGAATATTTTTTAACTTTGTTAACAAACTGAAAGGAGCAAAGTCTTTCTTGCTCCTTTTAAATATTATAGGGCAGTTTTTTTCTCCCTTCAAAATAATAAAGAGTATTTATCCCGTATGATTTTACATAAGCATAAGCTTTGTCAAAATCTCTTGCCACATCGTAAGGATTATGGGCATCAGAATTTACTACAATAGGTATATTATATTTCTTGATCATTCCCATTATTTCTTTTGAAGGGTATATTTCCCCAACAGGCTTTCTAAGCCCTGCCGTAGAAACTTCAATTACTATACCTGTTTTAGAGATTTCCTCAATATTCCGATTTATCTTATCAAAAGTATAAGGCTTTGCCATAAATCCAAAAATTTTCACAAGGTCAATATGCCCTATAATATCGAAGAGACCTGTTTTAGCCATTTTTTCAATTATATTAAAATACTCAAGATAAACCTCATCAATATCACGCCTTTTCCATTCTTCTATAGATTCTTCAAGGTCTATTCCCCAATCTTCAATCCAATGAACAGACCCTATCACATAATCCCATGGATAAGGTTCAAGAAATTCTTTCAATTCTTTTTCTTTTCCGGGGAAGTAGTCTGCCTCTATACCTAATTTTACAGGCAGTCCCATTGCTTTTGCTTCCTTTATCAATTCAACATAATTAGAAATGCTTTGGTCCATGTAACTTTTTATCCATTCTCCTCTGAAATCGTCACTTTTATAAGCGCTATATCCTTCTTTAAATCTATGTCCGTGTTCAGAAATGCCAATCTCAACCAGACCTTTACTTAAACCAGAATCTATAAACTTTTTAAGCCATTCTATAGTATAAGGGCCGTTTTCTATGTGTACGTGATAATCTGCAGCCATATTTTTCCTCCTTTTCAACAATATAAAACTTTAAAATTTTAATATCTTACAACATTATAATATTTTGCAAAAACTAATGCAATTTGTGTTATAATAATTTAAAGTGATTGATTTAATTTGTGAGGTGAGATGTTTTATCCTCTTTACAATCACTTTAAAATCCTATATAATAAATAAGTATTTATTTTTACGAGGTGCTTTTTTATGAACTGGCGAGATGACAAAAATTTAAAAAAATTTATTTAAACTTAAAGGGATACGAGTCTCTATTTTTCCAAAATAGAGATTTTTTTATGGGTTAAAAAATCCTTAAAAGTCAGTCTAAAAAAACGATAATACACTTAAGAGGTGAGAAAATGGCAAAATATATTTTTGTAACAGGAGGAGTCGTTTCCTCTTTGGGGAAAGGCATAACTGCTGCATCATTGGGAAGGCTTTTAAAAAGTCGCGGCATATCAGTTGCTATTCAAAAATTTGACCCTTATATAAACGTAGATCCCGGCACAATGAGTCCATACCAACATGGTGAAGTTTTTGTTACAGAAGATGGGGCGGAGACAGACTTAGACCTTGGCCATTATGAGAGGTTTATAGACATTAACCTTACCAAAAATAGCAATGTAACTGCAGGTAAAGTGTACTGGTCAGTTATTACAAAAGAGAGAAAAGGGGATTATCTTGGTGCCACAGTGCAAGTGATACCTCACATAACAAACGAAATTAAAGAAAGAGTATACAGAGTTGCAAAAGAAAAAAATGTGGACGTAGTAATAACAGAAATCGGTGGAACTGTTGGAGACATAGAAAGCCTCCCTTTCCTTGAAGCTATAAGACAAGTAGCAATTGAACAAAGTAAAGACAATGTTATGTTTATCCACGTCACATTAGTACCTCATCTTGGTAATACAGGGGAATTAAAAACAAAACCTACTCAACATAGCGTTAAAGAATTAAGGTCAATAGGTATTCAACCGGATATGATTGTATGCAGAACAGAACTTTCTCTAACGCAGGACTTAAAAGAAAAAATCGCTCTTTTTTGCAATGTAGATGTAGAAGCGGTTATAGAGAATAGAGATGTAGAATCAATTTATGAAGTACCATTGGAATTCGAAAAGCAAAAAGTAGATGAATATGTGCTAAGAAGATTAAATTTGCCCCTTGGCCAATCGGATTTAAAAGAGTGGAGAGAATACGTAGAAAAAGAAAAAAATCCCACAAGACAGGTAGAAGTAGCTTTGGTGGGAAAATACGTTGACCTTCATGATGCTTATATAAGCGTTGTAGAAGCATTAAAACATGCGGGAGTTTATCATAGAACTGCTGTGAATATAAGGTGGGTAAATGCTGAGCATGTAAATGATGAGACAGTGGAAAAACTTTTAAAAGGAGCAGACGGTATATTAGTGCCGGGAGGATTTGGTGATAGAGGCATTGAAGGTAAAATAAGGGCTATCCAGTATGCAAGGGAGAACAAAATTCCTTACCTTGGATTGTGTCTTGGGATGCAGTGTGCTGTAATAGAATTTGCAAGAAATGTAGCAGGACTAAAAGGAGCTAATTCTACAGAGTTTGACCCGGATACTTCCCATCCTGTAATAGACCTCATGCCTGAACAAAAAGACATAGATGAAAAAGGCGGCACAATGAGATTGGGAGTGTATCCTTGTAAAGTAATTGAAGGAACAAAAGCTTATGAAGCCTATAAAGACGAATTAATTTATGAAAGACATAGACATAGATACGAATTCAATAACCAATATCGGGAGCTTTTAACCTCAAAAGGCCTTGTGCTTTCAGGTCTTTCTCCTGATGAAAGGTTGGTTGAAATGATAGAATTAAAAGACCATCCTTATTTTGTGGCATCCCAATTCCACCCAGAATTCAAGTCAAGACCTTTAAAACCTCATCCATTGTTTAGAGATTTTATAGGAGCAATGTTAAAAGACAAGGAATAAGGGCTGGTGAATATCCAGCCCTTAAATTTTACTTGATAGTTATGAACAAAAAGGTTATAATATATCTAGAAATTAATTTTAAAATTAATCTGGAGGTGAAAACAGATGGAAGAAGTCATTGGAGTAGACAAATTAAGACCCAAATTAGGTGAATATTTAGAAAAAGTAGAAAAAGGCGATGTGATAATAGTTTCTTCTCGATCTGAACCCAAAGGAGTTATAATCAGTTATTCTATGTACAATCAATTAAAAGAACTTGAAAAGAAGGCAAAACAATTAGAGATTATGCAAATTTTAAACGAATTTAGAAGTAAAGCCGAAACAGCAGGCTTATCTGAGGAAGACGTACAAAAAGAGATAGAGGAAGCACGAAAATGCGTGCAGTAATTGATACTAATGTTTTAATTTCATCTTTTATTAGCAAAAAAAGCTATCCTGCAAAAGTTATTGATTACTGGGTCTTAAATAAATTTGACCCGGTAGTAAGCAAAGAAATTGTGGAAGAATATGCCGTTGTGTTGACACGAGATAAGTTTGCTGTTTTTGGCACTATTGAAAAAAGACTTGACTTGCTAAATAGGCTTTTATCTTTTGATTGGGTTTTATTTGTATATCCAAAACAAAAAATAGAGGTTATAAAAGAAGACCCAAAAGATAATATTTTCTTAGAGTGTGCTTTAGAAGGAAGTTGTGACTTCATAGTCACAGGTGACAATCATTTGCTTCAACTTAAAGAGTATAAAAATATTAAAATAGTAAAAGCAGTACATATGTCCCATTGCGATTTATAAGTGAAGCTTTCAAAAATAACGTCAATTGGGATGAAAATACAAACACTGTGTATATAGACAGTAAAACAGGGACAGACACGCAAATTGCTTCTGCAAAATTGAGCGATCAAATTGTTACAACTCTACCTTCCTCTTTAATGGTAAACGCTGATGTAGTAAATATACGGACAGGCCCAGGTACACAGTATGACATCATAACGCAGGTCAATAATGGGGACATGTTAAGTGTAATTGACAAATCAGGTGATTGGTATAAAGTCAAACTTCAAAACGGAGTAGTAGGTTGGATTGCAGGATGGCTTACAATTGCATATAACAATCCTAATCAAATAGCGAGTGATATTTCTAATTTTGATAGAAGGACGTTGACAGCTGGTGGCAGTCAACCTTCAAGAGGAGGTATTGGTCAAGCTCTTACGTCTTTACCCTATGCAGGAAAAGGAGTATGGTACAGCATATATTCTGCGATGCCTACTGCAAATGATTTAAGCCGTTTTGTAACTGCCAGAGTAACTCATATTTACCTTGAAGTTGCTACATCAAAAGCGGGATTTCCAGACAAATGGAAAAAATGGTTAGATGACTTACTTCCTGCGGCTCACAGAGCCGGAATAAAGGTCATAGCGTGGCTGTACACAGACTTAAAAGATACCACATATGATGCATCTCTAACAGCACAAGTTGCCAGCTATGTCACTCCAAACGGTTATCGCGTAGATGGGGTTGCTGCAGATATTGAAGAATTGCCTCAAAAAGATCCGGTTACAGCGTCAAAAATGGTAGAAGACTATGCGACGCAAACTATAAAAAATTTACCTGCAGGAATGCCTTTTATTGCGATCACTTATCCACCTCAATACAGGCCTAACTACCCTTATGCTACAATGGCAAAATATTTTGATGCAATTGCTTTAATGGACTACTGGCACGTATCAAGCGCCAACTACACCTATGATGATGCAAAAAATTTTGTATCTGATTCCATTAAAAAAGTACAATTTTTAGCAGGAAACAACGTCAACATAGAAGTCATTTTGCACGGTTATGATGATGGCTATGGACTTCCCTCTGCAGATGAATTAAAGGGAGCTCTTGATGCTTCAAAAGATGCAGTTGGATATTCAATATATACTTGGAATACACTAAATGATGAATTAAAAGACGTATTTGCTAATTATTAAAAATGAAGGAGTGGCTTTTTCGCTACTCCTTCACTATTTTATCTAATAGTACTGCTGCTTCTTCTCGGGTCAAAGGCTTTTTAGGATAAATGTATATTTTACCATCTATATTTGTACCAGCTATTAAATTATTCTCATAAGCTATTTTAATGAAATCATATGCCCATGATGAAATGTCATTTTTGTCTGCGGGATCAAAAATAGCAAAATCAACATTCTCTTTTGGCTCATAAAATTTCATAAGAACGCTAATGGCTTCTTCTCGCGTTATGGGATTATGAGGTCTAAAAGTGTTATCCTCGTATCCTTTCATAATTCCATTATTTACTATATTTGCAATAGGTTTATAGTACCATGCATTATGAGAAACATCTTTGAAGGAAATTTCTTGCTGCAATACCGGTTTATCTTTTAAAAATGCTCTATCTATCAAAGAAGCGAATTCTGCTCTAGATATAATTTTGTTTGGCCTAAAAGATCCGTCTTCATATCCTGCAAAAATTCCTTTTATTACCAAACTAAGTATATTCTTTTCAGACCACATATTTTTAATATCCCAAAAAGGAATAAATCCCGTATCCCTACTCAACTTGTTTATTTTTTCAACAATGTCTTGACCTGTATCGGAATCCTTCACAGTAATTCGTTTTAACTTCATAATATTATCGCCATAATAATTTACTCCTTCTTTAATGCCAAATGCCATTTCAAAACCTACTTTTTTTGCTATCTCGTCGCTTATTTTATTTCCTGAACCAAAAGGATATGCTAAACATATAGGCGCTTTACCTATTTTTTCCTTAATTATTTCTCGTGAGCGCAAGAAATCTAGATATAGCCTTTCTTTATACTGTTCCATTGTTTCAAGATGTCCATTAATGATTACAGGTCCCATTACCATTGGGATTTTCTTAAAATCATTTGACCTGTAACCGTGGAGGTCATATGTGTGACTCTCAATCTCTATTACTCCGCTGTCTGCCATTTCTTTTGCTTGTTGCCACGTAAAATGCGGTATAACAACTTCGGGTTTTTGCTTGTTTACTTCATCTGGCACATAACTTACTATAATATTTATTTCAGCTTTCATTCCTAATTTTTTAAGTATAGGATATGCATACGTGTAATTGCTTAAATATCCGTCATCAAAAGTTATTACAATAGGTTTTGGTGGCAAAGGCTTGTTGTACAGTACAAAATCTCTGAGCTGTTCTAAGGTTATAGTGTGATATCCTGTAGCTTTAAGGTAAAGCATTTGCTTTTCAAATCTTTCTGGGTCGATTATCACACCACCATACTTTTTAGAATCAAATGTACCTTCTTTTTGAAGATGGTGGTACATTAAAACAGGTACGAATGGCTTTTTAGATTGTGCCTTTGAATGTAGCACTGGAATTGATACAGCAAGTACGATTGTTACCATGATTGTAAGGATGATTAACGCTTTTTTACTCATGTTTTCCAACCTCTCACACAAATTTACCATAAATATATCACACAATTATCACAAATATGTTACAAAAAAGTTAACAAAACATTAAATTTTTTATAAAAAAACATTTGGCAGCTTGTTGACAAAGTCAAAAATTATTTAAATCAGTCTTGCTAAGCTTTGTTAACGCTTTGTCACAAGTCGCAACTTATGTAAAATATCTACTTTACGAAAGTTTGTCATCAGTCTGATTTGTAATTATAATCCGCACTCAGAAAAATCCCCAAGCCCAAAAAAGATTAATAAAATGAAAATTCCCTTTTGTTATGGTATAATTTATACAAAAAGACAAGCAGGAGAAGGATATGTTTAAAAAAGCTTTGTGGTTTGTACTGACTTTATGTATATTTTCCTTGCCAGCTTCTACTTACAATGAAAAATTTACAGTACCTAAAGACGACATAATTTTTATTCCTCTTGACAGCCGGCCTGTAAATACCCAAAATGTAAGCCTTCTGACAAATATGTGGGGGAAAACTTGATTTTGCCTCCACAAAATGTACTTGATGACTACACAAAGCCGGGAAACTTTGAAGGGCTAAATAAATGGCTTAATGAGGTTATTCATAGAAGTAATGTTTATGCTGTTGTAATATCACTGCAACAGTATTTGAACGGGGGCCTTATAGCATCCCGTGATATCAAAAACTATAAAGATTATGAAGAAAGACTTTCGCTACTTTACAAATTTTTGACAGAGAATGAAAACAAAAATATAATCATATTTTCAATAATACCTCGCCTTACACCTACACAATTTTCCGACTACCAGTATATAAAATACAGTGATATGATAAAAGAATTCTCAATGTTATCTGATAAAGTTGACCTTTTTAACCAAGAGAAAGATAAAGTCAGGCTTGAAGAAATAAGAAAAAGTATACCAACTGATGTGCTTACTAGTTATACTGAACTTTTTGAGTTAAACGAAGTAATAAATAAAAAACTCATTGAATGGACGAAAGAGGGATATATAAAAACATTAGTTATAGGTATTGACGACACACAAGAGTTTAGTATGTCAAACATGATTGCGCGAAAACTTGAATACTATGCGAAAGCACGGCAAGTATCTGATAATGTGTATGTACTCCATGGTGCTGATGAAATTGGCATGGAGATAACGGCAAGGCTTGCAAATGAGTACTACAAGCAAGTTCCTCGTTTTCAAGTCGTTTATGACGTAAAAGACCCTGATAAAATTATTTTGCCCTATGAAGGTGCAAACCTTAAGAAAATTGTTGAAGAAAAAATTAATTTTATAGGAGGAAAAATCGACTTAAGTGGTGAATGTATACTATATGTCCACACACATGAAAATTTAGGAATAAAAAACGAAATACAAAAATATAAAAGTAAAGGACAAATTTTCGGAATAGCAGATGTCGCATATGTTAATATGGCGGATAAAAAGCTAATCAACGTGCTCTTTGACTTAAACCCATTGACTTTTCTTTATGCAGGTTGGAACACACCCAGCAACACAATAGGGACAGTTATATCTGAAATGTCTTTAAAAATGATCCTTGACAAAAGCATACTTCCTCCTTACGCGGAGGAAAATGCCATAAAAAGCTTTATTTCTTTTTCATTTATACGTTATGCGGATGACTTTGCCTATCAAGCTGATGTAAGAAATAAAATGTACAAATGGGCAGAGTCAAACCACATGAGTAAAGATAGCATAGATAAAAAAACTGCCGACGAGGAACTTACAATAAAGATGAAACCCCTTATTGATACAATAAAGAAAAAATATGTTGGAGAAATAGTAAAGACGGGAAATAGCTCTTTTAGTATAAAAGATATAGAAGTAAAAGTAAAATACCCTTGGAGTAGAATGTTTGAAATAGAGGTTATGCCTCAAGTAATTTTACAAAACCAAAGATAAAGTTGTGGAGGTAGGGAGATGACAAAAATTAAACAGCTTGCATTATGGATTTTAATTTTTGTTTTTACTTGTGCATCTTTTACTTCTGCAAAGGCAGAACAAACATTTGCTGCGAATTCAAACATAAGAGTTCTAATTGAAGTAAATGACTACAAACTGTCAAAATACGAGCCTAAAAAAGGTGTATACCTTGGAGCTTATGTATACCAAGACACTTTAATAAATGGAGACATGAAGAAATTTAACGAGATTACAGGCAAAAAACATGCATCGTTTTTCATTTATGTTGGATACGGAAGCCCCTTTCCTCAAAAATGGATTGACCAGTTAAAGGAAGTAGGCGCAGCTGCTCATATAGCTTTCGAACCAAATAACGGATTGGACCAAGTAAAAGACGACCAATATTTAAGAAACTTTGCAAGAAAATTAAAAGAATCTGGCATACCTGTATTTTTGCGATTTGCCTCAGAAATGAATGGGGATTGGACTGCCTATAGTGGCAATCCCAAAAAATACATAGAAAAATGGAGACTTGTTCACGATGTGATGGAAGAAGAAGCGCCAAACGTTATGATGGTATGGACTGTATTTACCTTTCCACAGTCAAACATATTGTCCTATTACCCTGGTGATGATTATGTAGATTGGGTAGGAGTAAATATATACAATGTAGTTTATCACAATAATAACATAAACTTAAAAGCAGACCATGAAGACCCGTTGGAACTTTTGGATTATGTCTATGACACCTTCAGTGAAAGAAAGCCTATCCAGATCTCTGAATTTGGCGCTACTCACTATACTATAACTGATGGAAAATACTATGTAGACTTTGCAATTGAGAAAATAACCCGCATGTACAATGGCTTAAAAACAAAATATCCGAGGGTCAAATCTATATTTTATTTTGATGTAAATAACTTGGTAAATGCACCTCAAGGCAGAAGAATAAACAACTATGCCATAACGGACGATGAAAGAATTTTAAAAACCTATTCTAATTTAATCAGTGACCCATACTTTTTAAGTGATGTAGGTCCTAACCTTGAAGGCACTGTAAACAATGAATTTATGGTAGTAAAAGACGGAATTTTAGTCTTAAATGGAAAAACCTTTATATCCTCGTCTGTATTGAAAAAATACATGAAAGCGAAAGTATTTTGGGATTCACAAAACAATAGATTAACCCTTTTAAAAGGAAGTAACACCACTACATTTGATATAAAATCCTATAAAGTTATTGTAAACGGCAAAAAAGGTGCATTTATTCTAAACGGTAGCTCCTATTTTCCTTTAACAGAAGTAGCTCCACAAATAGGATATAAAGTTAAATGGGATGGGAAAGAAAAGCTGATTAAAGTATCTTTATCATCATAGAGCTACTCATCCCAGATTCAAAAAAATACTCAAAGAAATGTTAAATTAATATTACAGAAATATTACAAATTGGTAACAATTATTGACTCATTAAATACCTGATGCTATAATATAATCAGGTTGTTTATCCAAAACATACTACATACTCTAAAATGTACTTACATAGGTAAAAAATTTTTGAAAGGCTTATGCCTTTCAAAACAATAATATAAAAATTAAAATACAAATACAAGGAGGAGGATTGACTGTATGAAGAACCTCAAAAAGTTAATAGCAGTGGTTCTCACGTTCGCATTGGTGTTCAGTGCGATGGCAGTAGGGTTTGCTGCAACGACACCGTTCACCGATGTGAAAGATGATGCACCTTATGCATCAGCAGTGGCTCGTCTGTATGCTCTTAATATCACGAATGGTGTAGGAGATGGCAAATTTGGTGTAGATCAGCCAGTTACAAGAGCTCAGATGATTACATTCGTAAACAGAATGCTGGGCTATGAAGACTTAGCTGAAATGGCTAAGAGCGAGAAATCAGCATTTAAAGATGTACCACAAAATCACTGGGCAGTTGGACAAATTAACTTGGCTTACAAATTAGGGCTGGCGCAAGGTGTTGGAAATGGTAAATTTGATCCAAATAGCGAGCTGAGATATGCACAAGCATTGGCATTTGTATTAAGAGCACTTGGCTTCAAAGACCTTGACTGGCCTTATGGTTATCTCGCTAAAGCTCAAGACCTCGGACTAGTACATGGCTTAAATCTTGCCTACAACGGAGTAATTAAACGTGGTGACTTGGCATTAATATTGGACAGAGCATTGGAAGTACCAATGGTTAAATATGTAGATGGCAAAGAAGTGCTTGGAGAGCCGCTCATTTCAAAAGTTGCAACAAAGGCAGAATATACAGTAATAGCTACAAATGCTCAAGACAGGTCAGTTGAGGAAGGCAAAGTTGCAGTATTAGACAAGGATGGTAAATTAACTACTATTAACGCAGGTCTTGTTGACTTTTCAGAATATCTTGGCAAAAAAGTAATTGTATACTCAGAGAGATTTGGTGACCCAGTATATGTTGCTGAAGGAGATAATGATGTTGTAAGCTTTACAGAAGGTCAAGATTCCGTTGGTACAACAGTATATAAGAATGATGATAATAAAACTGCTATAAAAGTTGATGATAATGCGTATGTACTTTACAATGGCTATTTGACAAAAGTTTCTAAAGTGACTGTAAAAGAAGGTGCGGAAGTAACAATTATAAACAACAACTATCTCATTGTAAATGGTTCTTATGACAACTCAACAATTGTGTACAATGATGTACAAAGTGGTGACAAGTACCTCAATAGAGATTCTAATTACGAATTGAAAGGAACAGTAACAGTAACAGGTGCAGTATCAAAAGTAACAGATATTAAAGCTAATGATTATATCTACTATGGCAAGCAATATGATGTAAATGGAAATGTTGTGGGAACAGTAATATACGTTGTAAGAAATCAGGTAACTGGTACTGTTACAGAAAAGTCTGTCAGTGGTTCAACATATAAGGCTTCCATAGATAATGTTTCTTATACTGTAGCTGATAATAATGTATGGAATCAGCTTGAACCAGGTAAGAAAGTAACAGTCATACTTAATAAAGATAATGTAATTGTAGGAATATCTTCAACAACTACAACAACAGCTGTAAATTATGCTATATTTAAAGAGAAATCAGATCCATTTACTGCTTGGTTTGCAAAAGTGAAGTTGATACTGCCAGATGCTGCAGAAAAAGTATTTGATGCGGTGTACAGCGACGTATATGATAAAGTCAACTTAGCGGAAGGTACTATAGTAACCTATACAGTTGATGCAAATGGTAAATTAAATGACATACAGAGGGCAAATGATCAACCATTTAGCAGTGCTTCATATAAAGCTGATGCAAAAGTATTAACTGAAGGTAGTACGACATACTACATCACAGACAACACAGTGCTTCTTAACAACACAAGTGATGGTTATAAAGCATTAAAACTGACAGATCTAAAAGATGCTACAAACCTGAACGTTAAGATTGTAGCGGATAATTACAATGTGGCAAAGGTAGTAGTATTTAATAATGCATCTTTTGTATCAACTACAACATCTACAGTTTATGCATATGTAACAGGTACAGCAGATGTGTACGTAAATGGCTCAACATTTACTAGATTAACAGTTCTTGAAAATGGTCAAACAAAGACATATGATGCAAATTCACAATTAGCTACAAATTATACACATAAAGCGGTTGTATTAACATTAACTAATGGAAAAATTGCAAACATTGCGTTGCCAACGGTTGCTTCAGGAGTAAAATTAACAAATATTGATCAAGCTAATTTAAGAATTACTGATACTACCAATAAAGGATATCTCTTGGATCCTAACTTTATAGTAGTAGATACAAATGGTAATCTCAAAGGATTAAGCGATATTACAAAGGATACAGGAGTTAACCTCTATACTAACGACGTAGGTAAAGTATTTGTAATAGAAATAGTACAATAATATTCAACTATAAAGAGTCCTCCTCCTTGGGGGACTCTTTTATTTGCTTTAAAACAGGCATTGCCTGTTTTATTTTTTTGCCTATTGACAAAGTAAAAATGATAATATATAATCAAAATTGAGCAAAATCATTCACAATTAAGCAGGACAAAATTGAATGGATGTGAATGAATATGAGTATATCTGATAGAATGTTTGGCGAGGAAAGGCGCTTAAAGATTGCAGAGATTATAAGTAAGGATAAAAGTATAAGCGTTGCGGAGCTTAGTAAAATCTTTAATGTTTCTGAGTCTACAATAAGAAGAGATTTGCATGTGCTGGAGGAAAAGGGTTTCATACAGAGGACTCACGGTGGTGCGATATTGAATGTTGGTACTCATTATGAGCCTGCATTTTTTGAAAAAGAAGATGTAGAACTTGAGGCAAAAAGAAAAATAGGTAAAATTGCTGCATCAATGATAGAAGAAGGAGATTCTATAATTTTAGATGCTGGTACGACTACTCTT
The DNA here is from genome assembly GCF_000763575.1 of Thermoanaerobacter kivui. NCBI lineage: Bacteria > Bacillati > Bacillota > Clostridia > Thermoanaerobacterales > Thermoanaerobacteraceae > Thermoanaerobacter > Thermoanaerobacter kivui. The sequence continues at coordinate 2,218,734 of NZ_CP009170.1, read as the reverse complement.
GAAATTGCGCGAAATCTTAAAAATATGAAACTTACTGTTGTCACAAATTCTCCTCTTATTGCGATAGAACTTTCAAAACATGAGGATATTGAACTTATTGTAACAGGAGGCATACAGAGGTGGAGGACTAAGGCATTAGTTGGTCCAATTGCTGAAATGGTGATAAAGCAGTTTAAAGTTGACAAAGCCTTTATAGGGACCAATGCTATATCTTTTGAGGATGGGCTTATGACTCCAGACTTAATTGAAGCCAATACAAAGAAAGCGATGTGTGATGTAGCAAACGAAGTTTATATAGTGGCTGACCATACTAAATTCGGTAAAAAATCTTTTGTCAAATTTGCAGATATAAAAGACATTACGGCAATAATAACAGATGATGAGGTTGATTATGAGATAGTGCGAAAATATGAACAGGCAAATATAGATATAGTAAGTTTTGGAAAGGATGAAAATAATGATAACGACGGTAACGGCGAATCCAGCGATTGACAGGACAATAATTGTTGAGGATTTGAAACTTGGTTATGTAAATAGGGTAATTCGCTCAAGAGTAGATGCTGGGGGAAAAGGCATAAATGTCGCCAAAAACCTTAAAAATTTTGGAGATGATGTTATTGCTCTCGGCTTTATAGGACCTAATGCTAAATATATAATCGATTGTTTAGAAGATGAAGGTATAAAAACTGACTTTGTGAAAATAAAGAATGAGACGAGGACAAATATAAAGATTTCTGATATTTCAAGGATGGAAGTCACTGATTTGAATGAATATGGTCCTCATGTAAGCGAAGAAGAAATCGAGCTACTTAAAAAAAGTATATGTAAATACGCCAAAGAGTCAAAAGTGCTTGTGCTTTCAGGAAGTTTACCACAAGGAGTGCAAAAGACTTTTTACAAAGACATAATTAGAGAAATAAAAAGCGGCGATTTAAAAATAATTCTCGATGCTGACAAAGAAGCGTTTTTATACGGCATAGAAGAAAAGCCTTACATGATAAAACCTAATGTGCAGGAGTTAGAAGATGCAGTAGGCAAAAAGCTTGAAAGTTTAGAAGAGGTTATTGAAGAAGGGAAAAAGCTGAAGGATTCAGGTATAGAAATAGTTGCGATTTCTATGGGAGGCCGCGGCAGTGTTGTGATAACAAAGGAAGGGATATATAGGGTAATGCCTGTAAAAGTTGAAGTAAAAGGGACAGTTGGGGCAGGAGATGCGTTTGTTGCAGGCTTTGCTCATGGAATATACAAAGGACTTCCCATTGAGGAGACAATAAAAATAGCAGCAGCTTTATCTACATCAGTTGTTATGAAAGAAGGCACAAGAGCAGGTACCCTTGATGAGGTAAATATATTAAAGGATAAGATTGAAATAGAAAGGATAGAAAGGTGAGGGAAATGGAAATAAAAGATGTATTGAACGAAAAAATGATGGTTTTTGACCTAAAGGCAAAGGACAAAAATGGAGTATTGGAAGAGTTAGTAAGTGTTTTAAAAGAAAATGGAGTTGTAGATGATGAAGAAGGCTTTTTAGAAGTGGTGAAAAAAAGAGAAGAAGAGTTTTCTACAGGTATAGGTTATGGGGTTGCAATACCTCATGGCAAAAGCAGTCTTGTGAAAAAGCCAGCAATAGTATTTGGAAAGTCTCGCCAGGGAATAGACTATAACTCAATGGATGGCAAACCTGCACATTTATTTTTCTTAATTGCTGTGCCAGACAACTCTGATGAGCTGCACCTTAAAGTTTTGTCTGAGCTTTCAAGGTCTTTGATGCATAAGGAGGTGAGAGAAGAGTTAGAAAGAGCTTCGACACCTGAGGAAGTCATAAAGGCTTTTGAGAAGTAAATTTTTAAGAGAGGGGATTAATTATGAAAAAGGTAGTTGCTGTTACAGCCTGCCCTACAGGTATTGCTCATACCTATATGGCGGCGGAAAATCTTCAGATGGCAGCCAAAGAAATGGGAGTAGACATAAAGGTAGAGACTCAAGGGTCAATAGGTGCAGAAAACCAGCTTACTGAAGAAGATATAAAAACTGCTGATGCTGTCATAATAGCAGCTGCAACGAAAGTTGATAAATCAAGATTTGTAGGAAAACCTGTACTTGAGGTACCAGTTGAAGATGCTATAAAGGATGCAAAAGGGCTTATTGAAAAGGCTCTTAAGATGGAAAAGCCAAAAGATTATGTAGAAAAGGTAGAGGAGATTCATAAAGAAAGGTCAGCGCAAAGGACAGGTGCCTACAAACACCTTATGACAGGTGTTTCCTACATGATACCTTTTGTAGTTGCAGGTGGTATCTTAATTGCACTTTCCTTTTTCTGGGGATATAAAGCCTTTGAGGTAGAAGGAACTCTTCCTTGGGCTTTGATGAAAATTGGCAGCGGCTCAGCCTTTGCATTGATGGTTCCGATTTTGTCTGGCTATATAGCATTTTCTATAGCAGATAGGCCTGGTCTTGTTCCCGGTATGGTAGGCGGTATGCTGGCAGTATCCACTGGGGCGGGATTTTTAGGCGGCATCATTTCAGGATTTTTGGCAGGATATACGATAGTTTATCTGAAAAGGTTAATAAAGCTTCCTAAAACATTAGAAGGTTTAATGCCAGTACTCATATTGCCAGTATTATCAACTTTAATAGTTGGACTTTTAATGATATATGTAATAGGTTCTCCAATGAAAGCTATAATGACATCTTTGACTAACTGGCTTACTGGTATGAGTTCGACAAATGCAGTGATTTTTGGAGCAATATTAGGACTTATGATGGCTTTTGATATGGGTGGTCCTGTAAACAAGACAGCTTATACTTTTGCAACAGGTCTTTTAGCATCAAATGTTTTTGCTCCAATGGCAGCGGTCATGGCAGCTGGTATGACACCTCCTCTTGGACTTGCACTTGCAACTGTTCTTTTCAAGAATAGATTTACAAAGGAAGAGATAGAAGCAGGTAAAGCAGCATGGGTTTTAGGTGCTTCCTTTATAACAGAAGGTGCTATACCATTTGCAGCAGCAGACCCCTTCAGGGTAATACCTTCAATAATGGTGGGCTCTGCTGTGACAGGTGCTCTTTCAATGCTCTTCCACATTGAACTTCGAGCTCCTCATGGAGGAATATTTGTAATACCGATAGCTGTGTCAAATCCTCTTCTTTACATTGGAGTAATAGCAGTTGGTACAGTAGTTACTGCATTAATGGTAGCGCTTCTTAAGAAAAAAGTAGAATAAAAAAGGAAGGCTGTTGCCTTCCAGTTTTTTATTTGCTAAAAGGATTTTGCACCTTTACTTTGCCAGAGTACTGACCTGAATTTAGGTCTCTATACAAATCTTCTCTGCTCGAGGTAAGTTCGCCTTCCGTACCCAAGTTAAAACCTTTTTCTAATATATGGCGTGACTTGGCTTTGTCATATGAATTTTCTTTTCTTACAATTTCCTCAAGAGTTTCTGTTAAAAGGCTAGATACTGATGTTTGTCTATCTATAGCTATATGTTTTATCTTTTGTAATAAACCCTTAGGCAAAGATAATGTGATATTTTGCATCTCCACTTTTTGCTTACCTTTGTTCATATTATTCTATATCTATTTTTCTTCCCTTTGGTTTGCTTGGATGTAATTTTGGCATTGTGATTTTGAGAATGCCGTTTTCAAATTTAGCAGTAGTTCTTTCAGGGTCTACTTCTGCGGGTAATTCTATTCTTCTGGCAAAACTTCCGTAATATCTTTCTCTCATGTAATAATTTTTATCTTCTCTTTCTTCATCTACTGTGGTTTGCCCTTTTATTTCCAGTATATTGTCATAGACATTTATTTCAATGTCTTTTTTGTCAACGCCCGGTAGTTCAGCTGTTGCCACTATTTCTGTTTCAGATTCGGTGATGTCCACTCTTGGCCGAGAAAATAGACCTGAAATAGATGGGAAATTCACATCAAAAATGCTTGGCAAATTTCTAATATTGAAATCGAAGGGCCAATCCCACCAGTCGCGTCCTCGTCTCATAAGGCTCATTTACATCACCTCCATATTTTTCTACTATTTATTATATCACATTGATTGAAATTTTCAATTATTAGGTTTCACAAAAATCTCACATTTAATTCTTACTTTTTTATTCTTTATATGTTAAAATCTATAAGGGTGAAATTGATGATGTAAAAAAGGAAGTGGTTGAATGCGGCCAGATGAAAAAGATGTAAGTAAGTTGTACTTTTTTGTCATGTTACTTCTCATAACAGTTGGATATTTGGTGCAAAAGGCTTCTTTATATATAGGTATACTAATCACAGAATTTTTTCTTGTTTTACTGCCTGTTATTCTTTACCTTCTTTTTAAAAGATATGATGTAAAATATGTTTTAAGGTTAAATCCTATAAAGGGGGAACAAGTTTTTTTAGTGATAATAATAGCTATTTTAGGCTGGATAGTGTCGAGTTTTTTTGCACTTTTGACAAATTATTTTCTATCTAAACTGGGTAAAATTCCCGTTATGCCAATACCTGCAGCTTCCAATACACAAGAACTTTTTATGCAAATTCTAATATTTGGAGCTGTAGCTGCCTGCTGTGAAGAAATATTTATGCGAGGACTTGTTATGAGAAGTTTTGAAATGAGAGGTTCTATAAAGAGTATTTTTATAACCGCTATATTCTTTGCAATGCTTCATTTAAATGTGCAGAATTTTTTAGGTATACTTTTTCTCGGTAGTTTATTGGGATATGTGGTGTATAGAACTAATTCCATATATGGGGGAATGATAGGCCATTTTACAAATAACACTATTTCTGTGTTGTTATCATATTTTGTAGCACAACAAAATTTTGGGAAGACAACTCCATTACAACAGGTAGATATTCCATTTATTGTTGTCATTGGTTATGGGATTTTTGCATTATTTGCTGCTATTCTTTTGTATGTGCTATTAAGATATTTGAAGAAAGTAACTGACCCATATGTTATCCGCGGTACTACAAAGTTAAAAGAAGACTTATATATTTTCTTGCATTGGCCGGTGCTTTTATCAGTGTTAGTATTTTTGTATAGAATTACTGAACAGATATTAAAAATAGCTGGGGTTATATAAAGAATCCTTAAAAAAGATGAAAACTGTTGACGTAAATAAAAGAATAGGATAGAATAATAAATAGAAGAAATGCAATCGGTTTCATTTTAAAGGTGGTGATATACATGAATGTAACGATTAAAGATGTGGCAAAGAAGGCAAATGTTGCTCCTTCTACTGTATCGAGGGTTATTGCTGATAATCCGCGTATAAGTAAAGAGACAAAAGAAAGAGTTTGGAAGGCGATGGAGGAATTGGGGTATTATCCAAATGCCATTGCCAGAAGCCTTGCAAGTAAGGTGACAAATACTTTGGGACTTATAATGCCTCGCTCCACAGAAGAAGCTTTTTCAAATCCTTTTTTCCCTGAAGTTATGAGGGGCATAAGTGTTGTTGCCCATAGAGAAAAGTATGATTTGCTTTTGTCGACATCTGGAAATCAAGAAGAGGAAAAAGAAGCGGTTATAAATATGGTAAAAGGCAAACGAGTAGATGGAATAATTCTTTTATCTTCCCGTACAACCGATGAACTTATACCGTGGTTAAGAGATGAGAAATTTCCTTTTGTTGTTATAGGTAAGCCTTTAGACGCCAAGGGTGTGTATTGGGTTGATAATGATAATATAGGGGCTTCTAAGCTTGCTACTAATTACCTTATTAAACATGGACATAGAGAAATTGCTTTTATAAGTGGGTCATTGGAATACGTAGTGAGTTTAGATAGATTGGATGGTTATAAACTTGCCCTTGAGGAAAATGGGATACCTTTTAAGAGAGAGTTGGTGGAACAAGACGAGTTTTCAGAAGACGGTGGATACAGAGCGATGATGAGAATATTAGAAAGAGAAAAACCTACTGCAGTTGTGGTTACTGATGATGTTATGGCATTTGGTGTTATAAGGGCTGCAATAGATAAAGGATATAGAGTTCCTGAGGATATATCAATAGTAGGGTTTAACAACATTCCCTTGTCAGCTTTTGCAAACCCACCCCTTACGACAATAGATATTTCTACATTTGATTTGGGAATTAAGTCTGCAGAACTTTTGATTGCAAGGTTAAAGCAAAAGGATGTAGACACAGACCACATCATTGTGCCTGTAAAGCTTGTGGAGAGGAAATCTTGTGTTGCAAGATAAAAAGCTGTAGGGCTTTATATTCCTACAGCTTTTTCATGGCCTTTTAAAAACGTTTCTCCTACTTCGTAGATATTTCCTGCTCCAACTGTTAATACTAAATCGCCTGCTTTTGCATTTTTATTTAAATACTCAACTATAGAGTCAAAATCTTTTAAGTACAAAACATCCTTTCCTCTTTGAGAGATTAGTTCCACTAAATCTTTAGATGAAACAATTCCTGTGTCTTTTTCTCTTGCGGCGTATATGTCAGCTATTATTATTTTATCCGCATTGTCAAAGGATCCTGCAAAATCATTAAGCAAAGATTTAGTTCTTGAGTAAGTATGTGGCTGGAATATACAAATAATTCTTTTATGAGGATAATTTTTTGCTGCTTCTAAAGTTGCTTTAATTTCAGCAGGGTGATGAGCATAGTCATCCACAATTGTTATGCCATCAACTATTCCTTTTATTTCGAATCTTCTATGAGTGCCTTTGAATTCAGTTAAATAATGAGAAGCTTTTTTTATGTCAATTCCTACAAGGTGACTTACTGCCAAAGCAGCTAAGGCGTTGTAAACATTGTGTTTTCCGGGTATTGATAATTTAAAATTGCCCATATATTCCTCTTTATAATAAACGTCAAAAATTGCACAGCCTTTGTCATCAAAACTTATGTTTTTTGCTTTCCAATCACTATCTTGGTAAATACCATAGGTCACAATGTTTTTATTTAACCCATTTACAACATACATGGTGTTTGCATCATCTTTGCATGCTACCACAAATCCATCTGGTGGAACTAAATTAGCAAATTGCCTAAAAGACTGTTTTATGTTGTCAATATTTTTGAAGTAATCTAAGTGGTCTGAATCGACGTTTAAAATAACAGCTATGTAGGGATAAAATTTTAAAAAACTATCTGTATATTCACAGGCTTCTGTAACAAAATATTCGCTACTTCCTACTCTCACATTTCCACCTATTATGTCTACTTCCCCACCTACTAAAACCGTTGGGTCAAATCCCATACCATCGAGTATTACGGATATTAGAGATGTGGTAGTTGTTTTGCCATGGCTTCCTGCTACGGCAATTCCGTATTTGTATTTTTTCATTATAATTCCTAAAAGCGTTGCTCTATCTATTATTGGTATATTTAATTCTTTAGCTTTTTTAAACTCAGGGTTATCTTCATGTATAGCAGCGGTGTAAATGACCAAGTCAGCACCTATTACGCTACTTTCTTCATGGGGTATTGTTATAACAGCGCCTTCTTGCCTTAATCTATCAATTATGTGAGAGTTTTTTATATCAGAGCCTGTTACAATGTGACCGTTTTTTAAAAGTATATGAGCTAAACCGCTCATACTTATACCGCCAATTCCTATAAAATGCACTCTTTTAAAGTTTTCAAGATTTATATCCATATTTGTACGCTCCTCTCAGATTCTATTGTTATTATTGCCCTTCCATGGTTAAAATATGATTTAGACTTCTAAAATGAAACAATTTTATTTTATAAAAAGATTATATCACATATTGCAGAAGAGTGAACTTTTAAATATAATTTTAGTATAAAAGTTTGTATTTTTGGAGGTTATTTTTTTATGAATAAGTACAAAAGGTACGAACGATTAGCAGCAATCGTTAAAATATTTAACGATAATCCCAATACTCTTATCAATTTAGAGTATTTTATGAATCTTTTTGGCATAGCTAAATCTACAGCTTCAGAAGATATAGATATTTTGAAAGACGTTATAGAGAAATTTAATTTTGGAAAATTAATAACTGTACCTGGTGCAGGTGGAGGCATAAAATATCTATCTATATCTAATATAGATAGTTATCGCTCTTTTGTGAAAGAAATGTGTGAAAAGTTAAAAGATGCATCAAGGATAATTCCGGGAGGTTTTTTGTACACTGCTGATTTGATTTATTCTCCTTCTGTCGTTTCAAAAATTGGAGAGATTTTGTCTTATCCCTTTCAGGAAAAGAATATTGACGCGGTAGTAACAGTGGAAACAAAGGGTATACCTATAGCGATGATGTGTGCAAGGGCGCTCAATGTCCCTCTTGTTATAATTAGAAAAGATAGCCGGGTTACAGAGGGATCTTTTGTTTCTATCAACTATGTTTCTGGTTCACAAAGGCATATAAGGTCTATGTCGTTATCTCGAAGGTCTTTAAAGAAAGGTTCTAAGGTTTTACTTATAGATGATTTTATGAAGGCAGGCGGTACAATTAGAGGAATGATGGAGCTTATGGAAGAGTTTGATGCAGAAGTGGTAGGTGCAGGCGTTATGATTTCTACACAAAAACCAGAAGAAAAACTTGTAAACAATTATATTTCAATTTTTGTGTTAAAAAATATGGATGAGGAAAAGAATATAATTGATATTGAAATAAGTGATTGGATAATGGGGGAATGACGGGAATAAAATTTTTTAAAAATTTTTCTGAAGTTTGTATTTTGATGAAGGAAATTTTGATTTTATGGCGAATATTTAATTTATAAAGTAAGAAGTTTTTAATGTAGGTGGGGAACACGCCGAAGTTACGCTTGTGGAGATTGCGAAAGAAAAATAAGCAGTCAATGAAGCAAGAAGCTCACCCGAAAGGGGAGAGTAGTTCCACGAACGCTAACATATGGGCTTAAGCTTCAGGAAGGTGGTGAGCTTATGGAGATTACAGACGTAAGGGTGAGAAAGCTTAATGAGGAAGGCAAAATGAAGGCTGTAGTTTCTGTAACCTTTGACAATGAATTTGTTGTCCACGACATAAAGGTTATAGAGGGCCAAAATGGATTATTCATTGCTATGCCGAGCCGAAAAACTCCGGAAGGAGAGTTTAAAGATATTGCTCACCCTATAAATTCAGATACCAGATCTAAATTACAGAACGCTATTCTTAAAGAATACGAGAAAGCAAAAGAACAAGAAGCTGCACATAGGGAATAAAAAGGAGCTTGTCTCCTTTTTATTTTTTTGTTGAACTTTGTGGCGATTATAGTTAAAATAGTATAGGGTATGAGAATTAAATTGGTATAGAGGGTGTTAAAATTGGAAGGTTTGGTGACACTGATTTTAGCAGCTGGGCTTGGAAAGAGGATGAAATCTAAACATCCCAAAGTTGTCCATAAGATATGCGGGAAAACAATGATAGAATGGGTTGTAGATGCGGCAAAAGATGTGGGCAACAATGACGTAATTGTGGTAGTTGGCCATAAGGCGGAAGAGGTAAAAGAGGTATTAAAGGACAGGGTAAAGTATGCATATCAGGAAACGCAGTTAGGTACAGGGCATGCGGTAAAGATGGCACAGGATTTATTACCGGAAGAAGGTAATGTTTTGATCTTGACAGGTGATACCCCTCTTATCACTTCACAAACATTAAAAGCTTTGGTAAACTTTCATATTGAAGAAGGCAACAGTGTTACAATTTTGTCTTCGGTGGTAGAAGACCCATCGGGATATGGAAGGATAATAAGGGATGAAGATGGAAACGTTATAAAAATCGTGGAAGATAAGGATGCAACAGAGGAAGAAAGAGGCATCCATGAGATAAATTCTGCCATGTACGTTATGGATATACCCAAACTAAAAAAAGCATTGACAATGATCACAAATAATAACGCACAGGGTGAATATTATCTGACGGATGCTGTAGAAATTATAAAAGAAATGGGAGGAAAAATTGGCGCTTTTACTGCTTCACCGGAAGAAATAATGGGAGTTAACTCCAGAGTCCAGCTTTTTGAGGCAGAAAGAGTCATGAAAAGGAGAATTAATTATCGCCACATGGAAAACGGTGTAACAATAATCGACCCTGAGACCACTTATATAGGGGCTAATGTTGAAATAGCACCTGATACTGTCATATTTCCGGGCTGTGTGATAGAAGGGAAGACTGTTATAGGAAGCGACTGTGAAATAGGTCCTAATTGCAGGATCGTCGATTCTCAAATAGGGGATGGATGCAATATTATGTATTCTGTTGTATTATCTTCGAAATTGGGGAACGACATCAAAGTTGGACCTTTTGCGCAAATACGCCCGGAAAGCGTGATACATGACAAAGTTAAAATAGGTGACTTTGTAGAAATAAAGAAATCTGTCATTGGAGAGGGGACAAAAGTTCCGCATCTTACTTATGTTGGAGATGCAGAATTAGGCAAGAATGTCAATATGGGCTGTGGTTCAATCACGGTTAACTATGACGGTAAGCAAAAACACAAGACGATAATAGGAGACAATGTGTTTGTGGGATGTAATGTGAATCTTGTGTCACCAGTAAAAATTGGGGACAATGCTTATATTGCTGCAGGCTCAACAATAACAGAGGATGTTCCTGAAGGGGCTCTTGCTATAGCGAGAAACAGACAGACTAATAAGGAGGGCTGGGTACAGGAAAAAATAAAAAAAGGAGGCTTTAAATTAAATGGCGAGATATATTAATTCTTTAAAAATTTTTTCAGGAAATTCAAATCCTAAATTGGCAAGCGAGATAGCAGAGCATCTTGGACTTAAGCTTTGCGTCTCTGAGGTTGGGACTTTTAGCGACGGAGAAATAAGTGTGCGAATTGGAGAAAGTGTTCGAGGGGCAAGTGTTTTTGTCATTCAGTCAACTTGTGCACCAGTTAATAACAATTTAATGGAATTATTAATAATGATAGATGCCTTTAAGAGGGCTTCTGCCGCAGAAATAAACGCTGTTATACCTTATTATGGATATGCAAGGCAAGACAGAAAAGCAAAAGCGAGAGACCCAATTACTGCAAAACTGGTGGCAGACCTCATAACTGCTGCTGGTGCTCATAGAGTTGTTACTATGGACCTCCATGCTCCTCAAATACAAGGCTATTTTAACATTCCTGTTGACCATTTGTTAGGAGGACCTATTCTTGCGAAATATTTTATTGACAAAGAATTAGGGGATGATGTAGTAGTTGTTTCTCCTGACCACGGCAGTGTGACAAGGGCAAGGTATTTCGCAGAAAAACTTAATGCGCCTCTTGCAATCATTGACAAAAGAAGGCCTAAAGCTAATGTGGCAGAGATAATGAACATCATAGGAGATGTGAGAGGCAAAAAAGTTATTTTAGTAGACGACCTCATTGATACTGCAGGCACACTTGTGCAAGGAGCAGAGGCTCTCATTGACAACGGAGCTACTGAGGTTTATGCATGTGCAACCCATGGAGTGCTGTCAGGACCTGCAGTTGAGAGGTTAAAGGAATCACCTATTAAAGAATTGGTTATAACTGATACAATTCCTCTTCCAGAAGAAAAGAGAATTGACAAAATTAAAGTAAGGTCTGTTGCTCCTTTGTTTGCAGAAGCGATTTTGAGGATTCATGAGGGAATGTCTGTAAGCAAATTATTTGTATAGGCACTTGATGTGCCTTTTTTGTTTCACTTCACTTAAAATGCATTTTCCTTTATAGCACTTTATGGTATAATTATAGTAAAGTCTATATGAAAATTTAGAGGGTGGTTTTGTGGGAGAAAATCAGAAAATTTATGTTATAGATGATGACAAAAATATATGTGAAATAGTTTCTTTGTATCTTGAAAAAGAAGGTTTTGAAGTGGAACAAATATACGATGGGCAAACGGCTTTGAAGAAGATCCAAGAAAGACTTCCAAGGCTCATTATACTTGATTTGATGCTTCCTGGTATTGACGGTATAGCCCTTTGCAAGGAAGTGAGAAAATTTTCAAAAGTGCCTATTATAATACTTACTGCAAAAGGAGACACTTTTGATAAGGTATTAGGGTTAGAGATTGGGGCGGATGACTATATTGTAAAGCCTTTTGATGGGAAAGAAATGGTGGCTAGAGTAAAAGCTGTTTTAAGAAGATACGAACCTGTAGGAGAAGATAAACAAGCGGTCACATATCCCGACCTTTATGTAAGCTTAAGTGAGTACAAAGTAAGGTACAAAGGTCAAAACATCGATTTGACTCCGAAAGAATTGGAACTTTTGTATTTTTTGTGTACACACCCCAACAGGGTGTTTACAAGAGACCAATTACTGGAAAACGTTTGGGGTTATGACTACATGGGGGATAGCCGTACTGTAGATGTCCACATCAAGAGGCTTAGAGAGAAAATGGGAGATGGACCCAACTGGAAACTTACTACTGTTTGGGGTGTAGGCTACAAATTTGAGGTGAACTAAATTTGAGCAAAAATAGACTCTTTAAAAAACTTTTTATAAGCAATATAATTATTATCCTTATTACTTTGTCTATCCTTTCAGGGATGTTTTATCTGATGTTTCAAAACTATTATTTTGCCGACAAAGAAAAAATAATGTTGGAAGAGGCTCAAGAAATAAATGCAATTTTAAATGAATTTGCAGTAGGTGACATAAATATAGATAAATGGAATCAAGAATTAAATGTTGTTACTAGGTTGATTAATGCTACTGTATGGATCGTGGATAAAGAAGGGCTAATTTACAGTCAATCACAGCAGCAGGGCAAAGCGTGGACAGGAGTAAGCCTCAGTAAAGAAGAAATAAAAAGCATTTTAGATGGACAATCTGTTGTAAAAAAAGGATATTTTGGTGGTAAATTTAATCAGCCTGTTTTGACAGTAGGAGTGCCTCTTGTTATAAATGGCCGTATTGAAGGGGCTATATTTATGCATGCACCTTTGACAGAAATGAATAAAACCATTATAAACATTTTTATTTTAATGCTTTTATCTGGAGGAGTAGCTCTTATAATAGGTTTTGTGCTCATTTCTTATACTTCCAGTAGAATATCTCAGCCTCTTAAAGAGATGAGCTTAGCTGTTCAGCAGGTAGCGAAGGGGAATTTTTCTGCAAGGGTGCAACATAAAGAAGATGATGAGATAGGGGATTTAGCTAAATCCTTTAATGTTATGGCAAAAGAATTAGAACAATTAGAAGACATGAGAAAAGATTTTGTGGCAAATGTTTCTCACGAATTGAGGTCCCCATTGACATCTATACAAGGCTATATTGATGGAATATTAGATGGAACTATACCAAAGGAAAAAGCTTGCGATTATCTTAAAATAGTGCAAAAAGAAACAAGGAGGATGTCTCGACTCATAGACGATTTTCTTGAAATGACTAAACTTGAGTCAGGCCAATTTCCACTTAATAAGACTGAATTTGATATAAATGAACTTATTCGACTGGCTGTTATAAAGTTTGAAAAAAGAATAGTGGAAAAAGATCTAAGCGTTAAAGTTGATTTTGAAGAAGACAGAAGAATAGTTATAGCTGATAAAGATAAGATAGAACAAGTTTTGACAAATCTTATAGACAATGCAATAAAATTTTCTAAAGAAAAGGGTATAATTCATATTTTTACTGAAATAAAAGATGACAAGGCATTTATTACTATAAAAGATAATGGAATAGGTATTTCTCCAGAAGACCAAGAGCATATATGGGATAGATTTTATAAAGCGGACAAATCGAGAGGGAAAGATGGAGCAGGCCTTGGACTTTATATAGTAAAGCGCATTATAAATGCTCATAATGAGGAGATATGGGTAGAAAGTGAACTCGGTAAAGGTACAGCATTTACTTTTACTTTACCGGTGAAAAAATTTTAAAAAATCACAATAAAATATTTACACTTTGTTAACACTTTATTCATAAATAAAGGATATAATGATACTTGAGAGCGACAAATGCCTCTCCTTGACCTCCCTTATTATAGCGGCCCAAGCCACCCATTGGGCCGCACATTTATTTTGTGGCAGTTTTTAAAAATTATTTCAATAAAAGTACTTAAAATCTTTACACGATGTTCATAATTTGTTAATAAACAGGGGGTATAATTAGAGACAAGAAAGAACGAAAGGAGTGAGTGAGTATGGATTACGACAAGGACTTTGAAAATAAAATCGAAAAGAATGACCCTGAAAATGTGGTACCTTCTCAAAAAAATGAAATAGAGGCGGAGTATACGGTAGAGGATGCAAGTCAAGAAATATTAAAAGCAGAAGAACAACAACCGGAAGAAGATCAAAATACTGCTATACATCCCAAAGTAGAATTTAGAAACAATAAAAAAAGCCTTGGCAAAATGGCAAAGAGATTTAGAAGAAAAATGTTAGCTTCCTTTGTAGCAGTGGCATTGGTAGCAGCTCTCATTGGCGGCGGAGTTACAGGGGCTGTAATGAAATATTATGGAACAGGGACGGGATCTACACCACAAGTCGTTACAAGGTATTTGCCACTGTCAGATACTGAAACATCCTCAAACGGCATTTTAGATTTAATACCTAACATTTACAAAATAGTGAGTCCTGCAGTGGTAGAAATTGATACAAACGTTGCTTACACAAACGGTTATAGAACAGAATATGTACCCAAAGGCAGTGGTTCTGGTTTTATAATAGGCTCTGATGGATATATTGTAACAAATAACCATGTTATTGATGGTGCTTCAAAGATTACAGTGAAACTTTTGGATGGTAGAAGTGCAGAAGCTAAGTTAATAGGCAAAGATGCGAGAACAGACCTTGCAGTTTTAAAGATAAACCTTCCTAATTTACCTGTTGTAAAACTTGGCGATTCCTCAAAACTTCAACCGGGTGAACTGGCAATCGCGATAGGAAATCCTTTGGGAGATTCCTTTGCAGGGACAGTCACTGCAGGTATAATAAGCGGACTTAACAGAAACCTCCAAAGTGATTATGGTCCAGTCAAACTCATACAAACAGATGCTGCGATAAATCCTGGCAACAGCGGTGGACCTCTTGTAAACAGTAAAGCTGAAGTTGTAGGGATAACAAGTGTTAAACTTACTTCAACAGGACCAAGCATGCAAGATCCTTTCGGGTTGTTCCAAAGCCAAGGTACTCCAGTTGAAGGAATGGGCTTTGCAATCCCAATAAACGAAGCAAAACCTATAATTGAACAGATAATAAAACGTGGTTATGTAGAAAGACCAATGATGGGCATAGGTGCCCAGACCATTACAAAACAAGATGCAGCCCAATATAACTTGCCTGTAGGAGTGTATGTAGCCCAAGTTCAACCTAATAGTGCAGCAGAACGTGCAGGCATTCAACCAGGAGATGTTATAATAAAAGTTGATGGCAAAAACATGACTTCTTTTGAAGACTTACAAAGTGTAATTAGCAGCCACAAAGTTGGAGATGTAATAAATGTAACTATTTGGAGAAACGGCAAGACCTTCACAGTTCCTGTAAAATTGCAAAGTAGTGCTAATTTTCAATAAAACCGGCCAGTGATTTTACTGGTCGGTATTTTATGTACTCTATAGCTTTTTTTGTTTTAGTTATGTATAATAAAAAATGTGATAAGAAAGGGTGGTCATATGTATATAATCGCTGGTTTAGGAAATCCTGGAAAAGAATATGAAGGGACAAGACACAATGTGGGATTTATGGTTATAGATGAGCTGGCAAAAAAATTAAATATAGATGTGGGTAAGCTCAAGTTTAAGTCTCTTATTGGTGAAGGTAATTACAAAGGAGAAAAGATCGTACTTCAAAAGCCTCAGACATTTATGAATTTGAGTGGCGAAGCCCTATACGATATTGTAAATTTTTATAAAATTCCACTTAAAAATGTAATTGTAATTTATGACGATAAAGATTTAGATGTGGGTAAAATAAGGATAAGAAGAAAAGGCAGTTCAGGCGGTCACAATGGTATGAATTCTATCATATATCTTTTAAATAGCGAGGACTTTCCACGGGTGCGAATAGGCATAGGCAAACCCGAAAATGACCTTGTAAGCTATGTAATGGGTAAATTTAATGAGTATGAGAAAAAATTGATTGACGAGGCTATCATAAAAGCAGCAGACGCAGTTATAGACATTATTGAAAATGGTATAGAACATGCGATGAGCAAGTTTAATGGGGGATAAAAGAGTAAAAAAAGGAGAAAAGCTAATCTATGTGGCTATTGTCTGGAATTGGCGGAGTTGTTTTGGCATATTTTTTAAATAGAATAGCAGTAAATAAATACAAAGAAAAAGCTATAATATATTTTGTTCCTATTATAGAAGAAGCTTGTAAAACATTGGCTGGATATATTACTTCTTCTATCATTCTATCTCATATAATATTTGGAATTGCCGAGGCAGTAAATGATTACAAAAGGAGCTCCTACAAAATTAATTTAAAAGCTGCTGTACTGAGTATATTAAGTCATACATTTTTTGGCTGGATTTCATATTATTTGGTTTTGCATACAAACATATTTTTTGCAATAGCGGTAGCATCTTTAGTACACGGTTTTTGGAATAGGGTTATGTTGAGGTGATTGAAATGTTTACACGACAGATACAAGATTTAAAAGAAGTCAAGACTATTGAAGAATCTTTAATAGAAGGCAATGGACCTGTTTTAGCTTATGGACTTACCGATTCACAAAAAGCTCATATTGCTCACCATATTATGAACAAATTCAATAAGACTGTTTTATTTATTGCTTATGACGACGTAGAAGCGAGGAGAATCTACGAGGATTTATATTCTTTTAGTTTTGGAAATGCTTCATTGTATCCTAAAAGAGAAGCGCTGTTTTACAAAATAGATGCTGCCAGCCAAGAGCTTGCATCGCAAAGGCTTAAAGCCATCAAAAAACTGGTTGAAAGCAAACCTCACGCTGTTGTCGCTTCAATAGATGCGGTTATTGGAAAGCTTATTCCAATAGAATTGTTTAAAAAATATCAATTTACTTTTAAAGTCGGAGATACTATCAATTTGGAAAATACTATAAAGAATCTTTTGACGATGGGTTATGAAAGGGTTCAAATGGTAGAAGGCAAAGGTCAATTTAGTTTAAGAGGAGGTATAATTGATATTTACCCTTCTACTGAAGAATATCCTTATAGGATTGAACTTTTTGACGATGAAATAGATTCTATAAGGATATTCGATACTATTACTCAGAGGTCTTTGGAAAATGTAAATGAAGTGAGTCTTTTTGCAGCAACAGAATTTATTGTAGAAAGCCAGCACATAAAATACGGAATCTCGAATGTGTCAGGTCATTTAAATTCTTATTTATCTAAAATAAGAAAACTAAAAAGCGGTATTGCCGAAAAATTGCAGCAAAAATTTGAAGGGATTATGGAAGAAATAACAGAGTCTAAAAGGGTTGAAAATATCAACGAACTCATAGATTATTTTTATAAAGATGTGTATTCTATCATCGATTATTTGCCTGAAGATGCGATTGTAATTTTGGACGAAAGTTCTCGAATTAAACAGAGAATAAACAATATTCACATGGAATTTAACGAAAATTTTAAAACTTTGTTAGAGAAAGGAGAAGTACTACCTGAGCAAAACAAACTTCTTTTTGACTATGAGGACATATTAAAAAGATGCAGGTTCAGATTTCTGTTGATTATGAACACTTTAGCAAAACCTGACAGTGAACTACAGCCAAAAGCAATTGTTAATTTTGTAGCAAAGACTATGCATCCTTTTCACGGCAAAATGGATATATTAGTTGACGATTTAAAATATTACAAGAATACCGGTTACAGAGTTTTACTATTAAGTGGAAATCAAGAGAGAGGAAGGATTCTCAAAGAAACCCTTGATAGTTATGGAATTGACGCAATTGTGGCTGAAGACAGTGAATACGATATACAAAAAGGGCAAGTTGTGATATATCCTGCATCGATAAGCAAAGGTTTTGAATATGTAGATGCAAAATTTGCTGTTATAAGCGACGGCGAAATTTTTGGACAGACAAAAAAAGCGAGAAAAACTGTAAAGATTAAAAATGCAGATAAAATAAAGAGTTTTACAGAGCTTGTTGCGGGTTCATATGTTGTTCATGTGAATTACGGAATAGGCAAATACGAGGGCATAGAAAAAATAAAAGTGGATGGGATTATAAGGGATTACCTAAAGATAACCTATGCAGGTGGAGATACACTTTTTGTACCAGTTGAGCAATTGGACCTCGTGCAAAAATACGTGGGACCTACTGACAATCCTCCTAAGTTAAACAAGCTGGGAGGAAGTGAGTGGCTAAGGGCAAAGAGAAAAGCTAAAAAAGCTGTGGAAGACCTTGCGAAAGACTTGATTAAGCTTTATGCCAAAAGACAGATGGTAAAAGGACATGCTTTTTCTCCTGATACACCATGGCAAAAGGAGTTTGAAGAGCAGTTTCCTTATGAAGAGACAGAAGACCAGTTAAGGTGCATAAAAGAAATTAAAGAGGACATGGAAAAGGATAGGCCCATGGATAGATTGCTTTGTGGGGATGTAGGCTACGGCAAAACAGAAGTGGCCTTAAGAGCTGCTTTCAAAGCGGTTGCTGATGGAAAACAGGTTGCTTTTCTGTGCCCAACGACTATACTGGCGCAGCAGCATTATACAAATTTTCTACAGCGATTCAAAGAGTTTCCTGTTAAAATAGAGATGCTCAGCCGCTTTAGAACTCCTAAAGAACAAGCGCAAATAGTTAAGGCTTTAGCAGAAGGGAATATTGACATTATTGTTGGTACCCACAGGCTTTTGCAAAATGACATAAAGTTTAAGGACTTGGGGCTTTTAATTATAGACGAGGAGCAGAGATTTGGGGTTGTTCACAAAGAAAAGATAAAAAAGCTTAAAGAAAGTATAGATGTGTTATCTTTGTCAGCGACTCCTATTCCAAGGACTCTTCACATGTCCTTGATTGGCATAAGAGATATGAGCATACTTGAAAATCCGCCTGAAGATAGATATCCGGTAGAGACTTATGTAGTAGAATTTAATGAAGAATTAATAAAAGATGCAATACTGAGAGAAATGGGGAGAGGAGGACAAGTTTATTTTGTATACAACCGCATAAACGGCATAGAAAAAATGGCTTCGTTTATAAAAGAATTGATTCCGAACTGTAGAGTAGCTGTCGCTCACGGTCGGATGGAAGAAAGCTGCCTTGAAAAAGTGATGATAGACTTTTTAAACGGGGAATACGATGTTTTAGTCAGCACTACGATTATTGAGACAGGCCTTGATATACCCAATGTCAATACGATTATAGTTTATGATGCGGATAAAATGGGACTTTCTCAGCTGTATCAATTAAGAGGGCGCGTTGGAAGGTCAAATAGGCTCGCTTACGCATACTTTACTTACAGAAAGGACAAAGTCTTAAGTGAAGTTGCGGAGAAGAGATTAGAGGCGATAAAAGAGTTTACTGAATTTGGTTCTGGCTTTAAAATAGCGATGAGAGACTTGGAGATAAGAGGGGCGGGAAATCTTTTAGGAGCTGAACAACATGGCCATATCGATGCAGTGGGATATGACATGTATCTCAAGCTTTTAGAAGAAGCCATAAGAAATTTAAAGGGAGAAGTCATAGAAGAAGAGGTCACTACTACTGTGGATATAAAAGTCAATGCTTACATCGATTCTTCCTATATCGAGGATGAAAATTTAAGACTGGAAATGTATAAAAAGATAGCCTCTATTGAATCTAAAAAGGATATGGAAGAAATTTCAGAGGAGCTTATAGACAGGTTTGGTGATTATCCCAAGCCGGTTGAAGTACTACTTGAGATAGCTTATTTGAAAGCCATTGCTTCTAAACTGCGCATAACTGAAATAACAGAGAGGGGCAATTATGTTATTTTAAAATTTAAAGATACTAAGTCAGTAAATTTAGACACAATAGAGAAACTCACAAAAGAGTATAGGGGGAATCTAATGTTTTCAAATCAAATTCCACCTTACCTTACTTACAAATTCAACAAAAAAGAAACAATACAAAAAGAGCTAATTGGGCTTGTAGAAAAGATAAAAAATTTGCAGATGGAGTAAAAGTGGTATATAATTGAGTTATGTATTTGTGAATTTTTTAAGTCAGGAGGATGTTATTTTGAAAAGGAAGATCGCTTTAATTTTGTCTTTTGTGTTTATTTTGCTTTTGACCGTTTCCTGTTCTACCAAAAAAGACGTTGTTGCAACTGTCAATGGTGAAAACATCACTAATGCCGAATACAAAAAAGTTTTTGACCAAGTAAAGGCTCAGATTGAGAGCAGCCCTCAATACACAAAAGATATTTGGAATCAAGACTACCAAGGTAAAAAATTTTTGGAGGTTGTTAAAGAAAACGTCCTTGAAAATCTCATAACGCAAAAGTTACTTTTGCAAGAAGCGAGAAAGAGAAATATCACAGTTTCAGACAAGGAAATAAACAGTGAATACGAAAAGGAGAAAGAAGTTAATAAAGATGTTACAAAAGAGGATGTAAAAAATTATCTTTTGATAACGAAACTTTTTGATGAGTACACAAAAGACGTAAAAGTTACACCAGAGGAAGTGAAAAAGTATTACGATGACAATAAAAGCCAGTTTGAGGTTGTCAAAGCCAGCCATATTTTGGTTAATGATGAAAAGACTGCAGATGAGATATATAACAGATTGATGAGAGGAGAGGACTTTGCTTCTTTAGCAAAAGAGTATTCTATTGACACTGCTACCAAAGATAGTGGTGGCGATTTAGGAGAATTTCCTCGCGGTGTTATGGTATCTGAGTTTGACCAGGTGGTTTTCTCACTTAAAAAAGGAGAAATATCAAAACCTGTCAAAACAACGTATGGTTATCATATAATAAAATCCGAAGGCGCCACTGTAAAACCTTTTGAGGAAGTAAAAGACAGCATAGAGAATCATCTTTTGAACAATAAGAAAAACGAGGTAATTAAAGAGAAATATAGCGACCTTGAAAAAGCAGCTAAAATACAAAAATTTCCACAAAACATAAAAGTTACTGTAAGTTAAAGACACTGAAAAAGGACACTAAACGGTGTCTTTTTTTTACGCATAAATTTATGGAAAAACATAAATACTAATCTTGAGCTAAAAATTTTAGGAAATGGAGGTATTTACTTTGAAGGCTACAGGAATTGTACGAAGAATAGATGACCTTGGAAGAGTTGTTATTCCAAAAGAAATACGAAGGACTTTAAGAATCAAAGAGGGAGATCCATTGGAGATTTTCACGGATAAAGAGGGGGAGATAATTTTAAAGAAATATTCGCCTATAAGCGAGTTAAGTGATTTTGCACAGGAATATGCTGATAGCATTTATCAATCCACAAAACATCCTGTTTGCATAACGGATACTGACAATGTGATAGCAGTGGCGGGAGTAGCGAAAAAAGATTTAATAGATAAGCCCATAAGCCAAGACCTTGAGAAATATTTAGAAGAAAAAAAGACGGTGATGTTGGGCACAGGAAAAGACAAGGGCCCAATTAAAATAAGTGAAGGTCAAGATTTTACCATCACTTCACAAGTTATAGTCCCAATAATTTCAAGAGGTGATACAATAGGAAGTGTAGTGATATTTACAAAAGAGACAGGTGAAACGGTGACGGAAGTTGAAGCCAAAATCGCTGAAACTGCGGCTGCTTTTTTAGGGAAACAGATGGAGGAATAAATTTATATACACTCACATATACCCCCTTGCATATTATGAAATATAGAATTCTGGATATGCAGGGGGGTATAATATGGCTTTTTGCATTAATGACATTGTCATGAGAAAGTCCTATGGCTCTGACATTTTGTTTAGGGTCATTGATGTGATAGATAATAAAGGGGTAAGGCATTATCTTTTACACGGGGTAAACATGCGGATAATAGCAGATGCACCGGAGGAAGACCTTATAGAAGCGTCTCGCGCGAGAATAGCTGAATACGATAGACCTTATAGAGAAAAAGCTGAGTACCTTTTAAAAAAAATTGCTTCTTCAAAAAACCTTCAGCGAATACGAGGATTGTTGCGGTCAAGTCGTCAAGAGGCGTATGGAAAACCGGGAAAAGTCCTTCACATAGACGGAGATGAAGAATATTTAAATATATGCCTTGAAGCTTACAAAAAAGTAGGAATGGATGTAGTGGGAGTAGTAGTGAATGAAGAGGAACAACCAGATAAAGTATATGAACTGTTGGAAAAATATGGGCCTGATATATTAGTTCTTACAGGACATGACAGTATAAAAAGTACCAGAAGTTATAGCGACATGAATAGTTATAGAAATTCCAAATATTTTGTGGAAGCAGTTAAAAATGCGAGAAAGTATGAACCCGTCCTTGACAATTTAGTAATTTTTGCCGGTGCGTGTCAATCTAATTACGAAGCTTTAATAAAAGCTGGAGCAAATTACGCCAGTTCGCCGGAGAGGGTTTTGATTCACTGCCTTGACCCCGTTTTAGTTAGTGAAAAAGTGGCTTTTTCTCATATAAATGAAATTGTAAAGATAGAAGAATTAATAGAAAGCACCATAACAGGAGCAGCAGGAATTGGAGGGTTACAGACAATGGGAAAGTTTAGGTATGGAATACCTAAGGGCAAATATTAAATTTCGCAAATAATCCTTTTTAAAGCAAAATCTTTTGATTATGTACAAATATCTCTATAGCTTGCATAAATTTTTTATTTTTTGTATAGAAATGATTATTGACAAGAAGGCCTATACACTGATATAATACATAGTGTAAAATTATCGTAGGATTTTTTAAGTGATAAAAAACAAGAGACAACCCCTGTGATAAAATAGATTATGGAAAACAAAACAATACAGAAAGGGGTGTCTCTTGTGAAAAAAAATATCTTTGAGGATATTATACTACAAAATGCTCTAAATTTCACTAAGGAAGTAGTAGAAATTTTTGGTGATTTATTAAATAAAGGAATGAATATTACAGAGCTTGCAGCAAGGATAAAGGAACTGACGGACAAACTAGGTAGAGAGGCAATAGAAGCAATTATTGAAGAGTTAGATAGGATAATAAAAGAAGATAAGAGAAGGAAAGAAAAATGGGTAGTAGAGAGGAAAGATAAAAAGAGATTAACGACAATCCTTGGGGATATAGAATATGAGAGGACATATTACAAATCCAGAGAGGATGGAAGATATACATACTTGATAGATGATGCATTAGAGATAGGACGGCACGATAGGATAGAGAAGGGAGTAAAAATAAAGTTAGTAGAAAACGCGATAGAAGAATCATATGAGAGAAGTAGTAAAAAAGCATGTCCAGAGGAGTTAAGTAAACAGACGGTATTAAACGCAATAAGGGAAATAGGAGAAGTAGAAGTAAAGAGAGAAATAAAAGAGAAGAAAGAGGTAAGGGTATTATACATAGAAGCAGATGAAGACCATGTGCCTTTGCAAGATGGCAGCAATGAAACACCGCGATTGATATACATACATGAAGGTAAAGAAGAGAAAAATGGTAGAAATGTACTGAGAAATGTGCATTACAAAGCATATGTAGGAGAGAAACCTGAAGACATATGGATAGATGTAGCAAATTACATAGAAGACAATTACAAAGAAGAGAAGATAGAGAAGATATACATAGCAGGAGATGGGGCACCGTGGATAAAAGAGGGATTAAAATGGATATTAAAATCAAGGTTTGTGTTAGACAGATATCATTTAAACAAATACGTATTAAAAGCAACATCAAAAGAGCCAAAGTATAGAGATAAGATATGGAGAGCAATAAATGAAGGGAATAAAGAAGGAGTGAAGAAGGTATTTGATGAGCTAATAAAGGCAGCAGAGGAAGAGAGAGAGAAAGAGAAGATAAAAGAAGCAAGGAAATACATACTAAACAATTGGGAAGGAATAGTGATATACAACAAAGACGAAGATGTAATAGGGTGCAGTGCAGAAGGGCATATAAGCCATGTATTTTCAGCCAGATTAAGCAGGAATCCACTAGGGTGGAGTAGAGAAGGATTAAAGTTAATGGCGAAATTAAGGGTATTCAGCAAGAATGGAGGAGACTTAAGAGAAGCAGAATGGGGTAAGAAAAAGAATATCAATGCTGGGAGTTATAATTTAACGAAGAAGCAAATAAAAGAAGCGGTAAGGAGAGTTAAAACGTCTACAAATGAAAAAATAAACAATATTACGGTTTTGAATATAGGGAAAGTAACGCCAATATATAGGGTTTTAAGAGCATTAAAATATGCACAAGTTATATAAAAAGCATGATAAGTTGAAGTATGAAATTAACTAAGTTTCAGGGGTTGTCTTAAAAAAATCCTACAGTATCTTGACACTATCATATAATATTATACCCTTGACATGTTCTGAAAATTGTGTTATAATATTTTCAGCATGTGTATTAAGGAGTTGGTGAAGTTGGCGGACAAATCAGCCCTTAATGAGATAAAGAAACAGCTGGAAAGCCATGTTGGGTCAAGGGTGCGGCTTAAGACAAATGGAGGACGCAAAAAGACCATAATAAGGGAAGGCCTTCTTGAAAAAACATATCCCAGCATTTTTATTGTTGTGCTGGATGGACAAGGGGCAACCCGTAGGGTTTCATACAGTTACTCCGATATTTTGACAGATACAGTGGAACTGACAGTAATGGATGGAAATAAAAAAATACATTGTGTGCAGTAGACCGAGAAGTATTCGGTCTTATTTTTTGGCATAATTTTACCTTTGGATTTATATATTATATTAGCGTACTGCGAAGTTTATTATCCATAGAGGAGGTAAAATTATGCCACAAGTTTATAAAGATATGTTGGAATTTGACTTGGCGGCTGGAACTTATGATGCCCAAATTCTTGTGGAGAGTGACATCATTGTTCCTGAGAATGAACCGGACGTGCTGGCACTTTTAACAGTGAACCCTCGGACTTATATCGAAGGAGTTTTTGTAACGGATGGCAAAGTACATTTTGAGGGTAAATTGGCATTAGATATTTTGTATATTAGTGAAAAAAATGGAGAATTAGAAAGGATTGAAAAACACATCGATTATTCTCATGTTATTGAGGAGGAAGAGATTGACAGACGAAGCAGAAGTGTTGTTTTAGCTAACGTAGAGAATATTGACTACAAAGTGATAAACAGCAGAAAGATAAACATAAAGGCTGTTGTAAGAATTCAATGTAGGTTGTTTGTATCCGAGAAGAAAGAAATTGTTGTAGGTGCAGAAGATTCTGTTAAAATTCAATCTCTCAAAAAGAATGTCAAATTAATGCATACTGTAGGACAAAATAGCGCTGAAGTTTTTTTGAAGGGCAAAGTAAAAGTACCAGAGGGAGAATCACCTATAGAAAAAGTAATAAAAACAGATAATGTGATAAAGCCAGAGGAAATAAAAATTACAGATAACAAAGTGGTAGTACAAGGCAATGTCGATTGCAACATCCTATACAAATCAAAAGAGGGGCAGTTTGGCAATTTAGAATGTGATTTGAATTATGCTAATTTTATTGACATACCAGGTGCATTAAGTTACATGTCTGCAAAGACTCAAGAGGAAATTTTAGATATAAACACAACTGTTGTGGAAGATGAAAAGGGTGAAAGCACGATTTTGGATGTTGAGTTGACAATGAGAATTAAAGCATTTGTGACGGAGACAGAAGAAAGAGAAATTCCTGTTGATGCCTATGGGACAAAAGTGTATATTCAACCAATAAAAGAAAGATTTAAAGCTGTTGAAAGCTTGCAGCCTTTTAAATCTCAATTTGTCGTTAAAACTAATATAGAATTGCCTTCCCCTTTGAAAAGATTTGTGGATGTTGTAGTTATACCTGTGGTTTCAGATTACAGCATGGATGTAGATAAATTGGTGATAGAAGGCATATTAGATTATACTATTTTGTATGTTTCAGAAGAGGGGAATATAAAGGCTTATAGAGATGAATATCCTTTTAGAACTTTTGTAGAAGCAGAAAAAGTGCAAGGTGTAGTACTGCTTGACATAAAAGTTTCTCATGTATCTTATGAAATAATGGCTATGAAAGAGATAGAGCTGAAATTTGTGATAGATAGCCTTGCAGACATTTTTGTGGAAAAAGAGTTTGAAGCTATAATAGACCTAAAAGAAATTGATGCTCCCAGAGAAAAAGAAAATAACCACAGTATTATCGTTTATATGGTTCAAAGAGACGAGACTTTATGGGATATAGCGAAAAGATATAGAGTAAACGTAGAGGACTTAATTTCTGCAAACGAATTAAAAGAGGATAAGGTATTTGAAGGTATGAAACTTATAGTGCCTAGTGGAGATGAATGATGCGCAGGAAACTGCGTATTTTTTTTGCATATTATTAAAAAATGACAGGAATTTTGTTGTATAATGTATAGTATATAATTATAATATAAATTAGGATGTTGTGGATGGGATGGACAAATGGAAAAACTCAATGTAAAAGCCTATGCTAAAATTAATCTTTCACTTGATATCTTGGGAAAGAGAAAAGATGGATATCACGAGATTTACACGATAATGCAGTCAATTGATTTATGCGATATCCTGGAGTTTGAAAGAAATGAAGAAATCAAATTGATTTGTGATGATGAAAAAGTGCCTAAAGGAGAAGATAATCTCATAATAAAGGCTGTAAAAATTTTAAAAGAGAGGTATGAAAAAGAGGGTGTTTTGATTAGACTAAATAAAAAAATACCTTTGGCTGCTGGCCTGGCAGGTGGAAGTGCGGATGCTGCTGCTACTATTGTCGCTTTAAATAAGTTGTGGGATTTGAGTTTATCAGAAGAGGAACAAAAGGAAATTGCCTTGAAATTAGGAGCAGACGTGTCTTTTTGTCTTGAAGGTGGGACAAAAATTGCAAGAGGAGTAGGAGAAATTCTAGAGGATTTGAAAACTCCTCAGTTGGATTTGCTCATTATTAAACCTGATATAGAAGTTTCTACAAAAGAGATTTACCAAGAGTGGGACAAGTTAAATATAAAAAGCCAAAATTGTACTGCTGCTGCGATACAAGCTGTAAATAAAGGAAATCTATATGAAATTGCAAAAAGTATAGGAAATGATTTGGAAATTGTAACTTCTTCAAAATTTAAGGTTGTGCAAAAAATAAAATCTGAGTTGCTTAAAAAAGGAGCATTAGGTTGTGCTATGACAGGAAGTGGACCTACTGTCTACGGGATTTTTGATGACCCAAAAAAGCTTGAAAAAGCTTATGTAGATTTGAAAGAAAACTACGGTTTTGTAGCGTTTGCAAAAACTATAGGTAAGGGGTTAGAATTCTATGACTAATTTTTTATCATTAGAAAATTACAAGCCGTTAAGAGATATAGTTTTTGATTACATGAAAAATGCCATAATTACAGGAGAATTAAAACCAGGAGAAAGACTTATGGAGGTGCAGCTGGCAGAAAAGTTAGGAGTAAGTCGAACTCCAGTTAGAGAAGCGATTAGAAAGCTTGAACTGGAGGGGCTTGTAGTTATGGTTCCCAGAAAAGGAGCGTATGTTTCTGACCTGGATGCGAAGGACTTACTAAATGTCTTAGAAGTAAGAAGTTCATTGGAAGGACTGGCTGCATCTTTGGCTGCTGAGAGGATAACTGATGAGGAAATTGAAAGGTTAAAAGGTATTTTAGAAGAGTTTCAAAAAAATATAGAGCTGGGTGATAATGAGGCTTTAATCAGGCTTGATAAAGAATTTCACGATTTAATTTTTGCAGCATCACGCAATGACAAATTAATACAAATTGTGAACAATATTCAAGAGCATGTCCATCGTTTTAGAGTACGGTATATAAATGAGGAAAAAAAAGCTAAAAAAAATATACCATGAGCACAAAAAAATTGCAGAAGCTATTGAAGCAAGAGATGCTGATGGTGCACGCAAATGGGCAGAAAAGCATATCCGCAATTTCCAAACAGAGTTTATAAAAGATATGAAGTATTTCAGTTACAAGGAGTGATATTAAGTGAATGCCATTATTCTGGCCGGCAGCAGCAAAGAAGACAAACTGCCTGACAAAGCTTTTGTTGAAATAAATGGCAAATATATGATTTCTTATGTCATAGAGGCTTTAAGAGGGTGTGACAAGATAGACAAAATAGCAGTGGTTGGGGATGCTGATAAGCTCAAAGAAAAAAATATACAAGGAATAGACATGATTATAGAACAATCTGATAACATAATGGACAATGTTTTAAAAGGTGTGCAACCTTTTAAAAATGACAGAAGAGTTTTAATACTTTCCTGCGATATTCCAATGCTGACAAAAGAGGCAGTTTGTGATTTTATCGAGAAGGCTGAAGCGACAGGAGCTGACCTTTGTTATCCCATTGTGCGAAAAGAGGACAATGAAAGGAAATTTCCAGATGCTAAAAGGACTTATGCCAGAATTAAAGAAGGGACTTTTACAGGAGGCAATATATTTTATGTAAATCCTGCTATTATTGATAGGTTAATAAAAAGTGCTAGGCAGTTTATAGCTTACAGAAAAAAGCCGTGGAAATTGGGAAAACTTCTCGGTGGAAAGATACTTTTTTTGTTTATAATAGGTCGACTTTCCATTCCTCATATTGAGAAAAAAGTGGAAGAGCTTTTTAATATAAAAGGAAAAGCTATTATATCACCGTATCCTGAAATAGGAAATGATGTAGACAAAAAAGAAGACGTGATAATGGCAAGTAAATACTTGAAGGATAAATAGGCGTAAGCCTATTTTTTTTTGTATATTCTTTCTTTTAACTGCAAATTATATATGAGGAAGGTGATATAAATGTTTAAACTGCTGCACTTTATAAGGCAGTATTTTACTGTTTATATGTTTTTTACAGTATTCATCGTAGGTTTTTATGAAGCATTTGTTGAGCCTAAATTTTTAGATAAAAAAGGTTTGGATAGGGATTCGAGATTGTGCAGATGGATAGGGATAATATACATAGTTATTGGGGTTATCGCAATTATAGTAATAACTTTTTTCACAATGTGAGGAGGATACTATGGGATTTTTAGATAAAATATTTGGCAAAAAAAATAATAGCAGCAAAAAAGAAGGTATTCCTGCTACAAGTAGCCTAAAGTATAATTTAGATTACATAAAAAACAAATTGAAAGACTGTGATGATGTAATATATAGAGATATTTGGGTGGGAGAAAACCAGCAGTATAACCTTGCAATTGTATTTATAGACGGGCTTGTGGATAAAGACCTCATAAATGACCATGTACTCCACTCTTTGCTTTTGGATTCAAGACAAGCAGACCCTTCTATTGAAAAGATAAAGAGAAATTTGTATGAGGTCATAAAGAAAGGGACTATAACAGGAGGAGACATAAAAGAGATAACAGATTTAGACAAGTGTATTTTGTCAATTTTGAGTGGAGACACTGCTTTGCTTTTTGATGGTTCTCATGAAATAGTCATCATTTCTAGTAAAGGATGGCAGATGAGGTCAATTTCACCTCCCGAGGCAGAGACGGTTGTAAGAGGACCGAGAGAAGGGTTTACAGAGACAATAAGGGTTAACACTGCTCTTGTAAGGAGATGGATTAGAGATCCCAACTTAAAAATAAAGCAGATGCAGATTGGAGAAAGGACTCATACAGATGTAGCAGTGCTTTACATAGAAGATATTGTTGATAGAAATGTGTTGGATAAAGTGATGGAGAGGCTGAAAAATATAAAAATAGATGGGGTTTTTGAAAGCGGATACATAGAACAATTGATTGAAGAGGATTGGCATTCTCCTTTTCCTCAAGTTTTAAATACAGAAAGGCCTGACAAAGTTGCAGCTTCTCTTTTGGAGGGAAGAGTGGCAATTTTAACGGATAATACCCCTTTTGCACTCATTATTCCCACAACACTTGCTACTTTGTTTCAATCGCCAGAGGATTATTATGAAAGATGGATGATATCTTCGCTTTTAAGAATTTTAAGATTTCTTGCAGCGATTGTAGCTTTAATATCACCTGCAGTTTACATAGCTTTTACAGCTTATCATCCAGGGCTTATACCTACGAAGTTGACTCTTTATATCGCTGCAACTCGGCAAGGTGTTCCTTTTCCTGCTTTTTTTGAAGCTTTGGTAATGGAAGCAACCTTTGAACTTTTAAGAGAAGCAGGTGTTAGGCTTCCTGTACCTATAGGACAGACCATTGGCATTGTCGGTGGTCTTATCATAGGTCAAGCTGCTGTACAAGCAGGTATTGTAAGTCCTCTCATGGTAATAGTAGTAGCTGTTACAGCTGTAGCTTCTTTTGCAATACCCAGTTACAGCGCTGCCATTGCTTTTAGGATGCTTAGGTTTATATTTATACTTTTTGCTGCTGTCTTTGGCTTATATGGCATAATGCTTGGGTTTATGGTACTTCTCACTCATCTTGTGGTCTTAAAAAGCTTTGGAGTTCCATATCTTTCACCTTTTGTGGAAATAGATATGAGTGACCTTGCGGATACGTTGATAAAAGCTCCTGTAATGTATTTCAAAAACAGACCTGAAATTTTAGATACCCCTGATAAAAGGAAGATGAAAGATTTGCGAGAAGAAAAAATAGAAAGCATAGAAGATGATAGGAGAGACAGGAATGATAAAAAACAATGACAAAATTTCTGCCAATCAAGTTTGTATTCTACTTTTTACTACAATGGTAGGAGCAGGAATACTCAGCCTTCCCGCTGATGTGTCAAAAGAAGCGGGACCTAATGGTCTTATAGCCATATTAGCGGGAGGCTTTATTTC
Organism: Thermoanaerobacter kivui; assembly: GCF_000763575.1. Taxonomy (NCBI): domain Bacteria; kingdom Bacillati; phylum Bacillota; class Clostridia; order Thermoanaerobacterales; family Thermoanaerobacteraceae; genus Thermoanaerobacter; species Thermoanaerobacter kivui. The sequence goes on along the minus strand of NZ_CP009170.1, from coordinate 2,188,081 downwards.
CCTTTTTTTTGCAAGAATGATATTATATATCTCTTCTTCTTTTGCTACAGAAACATTTGTAGAGTATACAGCGAAACTTATTACAAAACCTATTTCAGTTATTGTAAGTATTACACTTACAATTTATTTTATGATATTTGTAAGCCTTGATGCGAGAATTTTTGGCGAAGTTTTAAAGATATACCTTTTGCCAAGTACGCCCATTGAGATTATAATCCTTACTATGCTTTTTACTTCGGCTTATCTTGTGAGATATGGCCTTGAGCCGATTGCAAGGATGTCTGAAATTTTATTTCCAATAATAGTAATACCACTTATGTTACTTTTTTTGCCAGCTTTGACGGATGTGGATGTAAGTAATTTTCTTCCTATTATGAGAATTCCTTTTTGTAAGTTTCTAAAAGGCATACTTTTAACTACTTATAGCTTTGTAGGGTTTGAGATACTTTATATGCTTTTTCCATATGTTTTTGACTCTAATAAGCTTAGAAAAAGCGTAAATGTGGCGATGATATCCACTATGTTATTTTACATGTACATAACTTTTTTTGTAATTGGCATATTTGGATACAAAGAGACAAAAGAGCAGCTTTGGCCTTTTTTGACACTTATTAAGTCGCTTAATTTTCCTGTTTTTTTCATTGAAAATGTAGATGGAATTGTGATGGGGATATGGACATTTACAATATTTACTTCTATTTACTCTTTTCATTATTTTGCTGTTTTAACGATTTCAAAAATTGTGAAAAGCAGAGAACATTCCTATTTTGTATTACCTCTGATTCCTATCATGTATTCGATGGCGTTGATACCCGATTCGATTGTGACTGTATACAAATATGCCGGTTATGTTTCGCAGTATATGTCCATATTTTTTATAGCTATTTTGCCAGTTGTGCTGTTTATTATTTTAAAGCTTAAAAAGGCAGGTGCTAAGGATGAAGAAAAAACTTGAAGTTATAATATTGCTACTTTTGAGTGCGGTTTTATTGACAGGCTGTTGGGATAAAGTAGAAATAGAAGATAGAGCTTTTGTCATGGCAATTGGCATCGACTTGTCTTCTTCATCTACCAAAAGGTATGTTGTCACTTTTCAATTCCCTAATGCTGCTCAAATAGCAAAAGGTACCAGTGGAGGTGGAGGAGGAAGTGAAAGACCAAGCTTTGCAGTTTCTGAAGTGGCAGATACTATCTTCTCTGCTTCAAGGCATATTAGCACAAGACTTAATAAGGCGTTATATTTAGGGCACACGCAAGTTATTATTTTGGGAAAAGATGTTGGAGAAGACAGAGATAAATTTCAGCAAGTTTTAGACTCATTAGATAGAAGCTATGAACTGAGTCGTAAGTTACGTCTTCTTGTTACGCCTCAAAGGGCGCAGGATATACTTCTTAAAAAATACGAAATTGAACCTAATACCGGTGCTTATATACGGGATATTTTTAAACAGTACAACCGAACATCAATATTTCCAAGTATTGATTATAACAAAATTATCAAGTCTCTTCATGAAACAAATGGGAATGCCATAATTCCTAAAATAGTTGCTGGCAAAGAGGACATCAAAATAGCGGGTTCTGCGATTATTAAGAATTACAGGCTTGTGGGATGGATGGAAGACGATGAAAATATGGGTTATATGTGGCTTACTGGCCTTGTTAAAGGTGGTGATGTATCTATTATAATGCCAGGGGATGGAGAAAATATAAAAGTGCCCTTTAACATTTCAAATGTCAGCAGGAGAAGGTCTGTAAAAGAGGAAAATGGGAAAATTGTTTATGAAGTGAAATTAGAGGTAGAAGGAGATATCACTGAATATACTTTTGAAAAACACGGTAAGATGATGGAAACAAATGTGTTAAACGTTATGGAAAAAAAGACCAGTGAAAGAATAAAGCAAATGACAAAAAAAGCAATAGATAGGTTTCAAAAAGATTTAAAAGTAGACATGTTAGGTGTTGGTGACTATATTGAAAAGCATAATCCAACACTGTGGGAAAAAGTCGGGAAGAATTGGAATGATATTTTCCCTGACATAGAGATAAAGGTTGATGTGTCTTCTCATGTGAGAAGAATAGGGCTTTTTAGATGACAGAGTATATTTTTTAAATTAGCAGTCAATAATGTAAGTAAAAGATTTAAATTGGGGGATAAAAGATGAAAAAAATAATTGCTTTTATAGTAGTAGTTGCGGTTATATCTGGGTATTTTAATACGCCAAAGACTTCAGCGCTTCAAAAAGAAGATTTATCTCGAAAATTGATACGCTTTCATGTAATTGCTAACAGCGATTCGCAACAAGACCAACAGCTTAAACTTAAGGTTAGGGATGCGATACTTTTTAATTTAAATCCTAAATTTGAAAAGGCAAAGAGCGTCAAAGAATCCGAAAAAATCATAAAGGAAAACCTGGATGAAATTAAAAAAATTGCTCAAGAGGAAATTTTAAATGACGGAAAAAATTATGATGTGAAGGTAATGTACGGTAAGTACGATTTTCCTACAAGATATTATGGAGCTATAACTCTTCCAGCAGGAAGCTACAATGCTCTTAAGGTGGTTATAGGAAATGGTGAAGGTAAGAATTGGTGGTGTGTCATGTTTCCTCCCCTTTGCTTTATAGATATTACCCATGGCATAACTGACTCAAAAGCAAAAGAGGAAATGGCAAAATATCTTACAAAAGACGAAATGGAAATTATTGAAAGTGATAAGACGGAAATAAAATTTAAGATAGCAGAGATTTTGGAAAAATACTACAACAAACTTAAGATGGCTTGGAATAAATAAGCGCCTTATACTGGCGCTATTAATTTTTTAAAAGACCATGTATAGGAAATGTATAATACAGTAGTTACTACAAAAAATATTTACAAACACCAAAGAAAAGGAGGCACAAGATGAAGAGGGATTTTATTTTTAGGTTAAAAATTATCATAGCGGTACTTGCTATTTTTATAACTGCGACGTTAGAATACACTGCTTATAATTTAAATAAAACAGCAATGTCAAATCTTTATTGGGGAAATACCGGCAGCGATGTGGCTAAAGTTCAATCGAGGCTTAAGGATTGGGGATATTACAACGGAGCGGTTGACGGCTTTTTTGGTGTAAGAACATGGTTGGCAGTGAGGAAATTCCAAGCATACAACGGCCTTAATGTAACGGGAATTGTGGATGACGATACAAAAGTGGCTTTAGGATTTACAACTACTGCTCAAGATATAGCTGCTACTTATCAAGCTTCTACTTCTGTTACGACAAATGACGACGCATATCTTTTGGCAATGCTCATAAACGGGGAAGCGAGAGGGGAACCTTATATTGGAAAAGTTGCAGTTGGAGCTGTGGTGATGAATAGAGTAAGAGACCCGAGGTTTCCAAAAACTATAGCAGGTGTTATATTTCAACCTGGGGCTTTTTCAGCAGTAGATGATGGTCAAATGTGGCTACCTCCTACAAATGACAGCATAAGGGCGGCAAGAGATGCGATTGCTGGATGGGACCCTACCGGTGGTGCATTGTATTATTACAACGCTGCAAGGGTGACAAATTATTGGATATTTAATAGACCTATTATAACTCAAATAGGTAGCCATATATTTGCAAGGTGAGGTGAAAAAATGGTAAAACGAGGTTTGACGGCTTTTGTTCTGCTTCTCCTATTAACCATTGGAGCATGGGGATACAGGCAATACATTGAAAAAATTTCCTACCATAGGTATTTACAAGCTCAATACGATAGGTCTTTTTATCAGCTGGTGTCTAATGTGGAAAATATTGAAACTTCTATGGGGAAATTGATGGTGGCTTCTTCTGATAAAACGACTATTCCCATTTTAGATGAAATATGGAGGGAGGCTTTTTCAGGTCAAGAGCATTTAAACCAACTTCCTATAGGTCAGCCTGAAATAGACAACACTTCGAAGTTTTTAACACAAATTGGAGATTATTCTTACAGCCTTACCAGAAAAGTTGCGGCAGGGCAAAAGTTGACGCAACAAGACTTAGAAACGATTGCAAAACTACATAACTATGCTGTATTTCTTGGCAAAAATCTTCAAGATTTAAGAAAAAGGATTCAAGGCGGGTATGAACTTGGGAATTTGCGCAAAAAAGGAACACAAAAAATGGGGCAAATTGACAGTAAAATCTTAAATGTAAAAATGAATACAGTCAATCAGACAATGACAAATTATCCCACTTTAATTTACGATGGTCCTTTTTCTGAAAGTTTAGCTAAAAGAACTCCCAAGGGATTATCAGGACCTGATGTTTCTTATGACAGAGCTGTTCAAATAGCGAGAGATTTTTTAGGAAAACCTGTAGAGTCACAGAACAAGTATAGTCCCAATAACGGTAAAATAAAGGCATATGGTGTAGAATTGAAAGTTACAGGTAAATTGCCTGTGTATATAAATGTCAGCAAAAAAGGCGGGCATGTAGTATGGATGATGGACCAAAGAAGTGTGACAAAAATAAACATATCTCAGTCCCAAGCGCTTCAATATGCCAGAAAATTCTTGGAACAACGTGGTTTCAAAAACATGGAAAACACTTATTCTATGAAGGCAGATGGCAGTGTACAGTTTAACTTTGTTCCTGTAAAAAATGATGTGTATTTGTATCCTGATATTGTTAAGGTGAAAGTAGCCCTTGATAATGGGGATATAATAGGTTTTGATGCCACAGCTTATTATATGAATCATACCACAAGGAAACTAGAAAAACCAAAACTGACAGAAGCGGAAGCTAAAGAAAAGGTAAGTAAAAACTTAAAACTGGAAGGAGCTAAACTTACTCTTATTCCTCTTGAAAATGGAAAAGAAGTATTAGCCTATGAATTTAAAGGCACCTATAACGGAGATACTTTCTATGTATATATAAACGCTTTAAATGGGAATGAAGAAAAAATATTGAAAGTCATAAAAACAGAACATGGAGATTTGACCATGTAGTCCATAACATAAATGCTTTTTAAAATCACAAAATAAGTGTAGGGCAAAAGAAGGAGGGGATAAAAATGGGTAGACGCAGAGGCTTGATGTCCGACCAGCTTAAATATGAGTTGGCTAAAGAACTCGGCGTTTACGACACAGTAATGAAGGAAGGTTGGGGAAGTGTTTCTTCTAGAAATTGCGGTAATCTTGTAAAACTTGCAATCGAAAAAGCAGAAAAAATGCTTGTAGAAAATTATAACAACGGAAATACCACCTTCTAAATGCCCACCAAGCCGGGGAAGAAACATCTTCCTCGGCTTTAGATTTATAAAATAAATTTTTTCTTGAATACATATTCTTAAAAGAGTAGAATAAAGATAATGTAAGAAAATGAGTAGGAGTGTGAAAGCATGGGGAAAGTAAGAGTAGCGGTTTTATTTGGAGGACAATCAGGAGAGCATGAGGTTTCTTTGATGTCTGCAAAATCAATTATAAACAATCTCGATAAAGATAAGTACGAAATTTATATGGTAGGTATTACTAAAAAAGGTGAATGGTATCTATACAAAGGAGATGTAGAAAAAGTAGAAACTGGAGAATGGGAAAAAGAAGGGATTCCGGCGATTATGGGAGCTTCTACAAAGTATAGAGGCATAATAACTTTCGAAGATAGGAAAAATGATTTTTATCCAATAGACGTGGTATTCCCTGTTTTACATGGTCCCAATGGAGAAGATGGTACTATACAAGGGCTTTTAGAACTTTTAGAGATGCCTTATGTAGGTGCTAACGTCCTTTCTTCTGCTTTATGTATGGATAAAGTCTTCACAAAAAGAATTTTTAAAGAAGCGGGACTGCCTACGCCTGATTTTGTAGTAGTTTATAGAAATGAAATTGAGGATTTGGAAGCTATTAAAAAGAAAATTGAACACTTAGGATATCCTTGTTTTGTAAAACCTGCTAATTTGGGGTCGAGTGTTGGCATTACCAAAGTCCACAATGAGGAAGAACTTACTGGGGCCTTGAAATTAGCTGCGAAATATGATAGAAAATTATTAATAGAAAGAGGAATAGATGCCCGGGAGATTGAATGTTCTGTGTTAGGCAATGAAAATCCGCAAGCCTCTATTGCAGGAGAAATTGTTCCTTCTAATGAATTCTATGATTATAATGCTAAATATTTTGATGGGGGTAAATCTCTTCTCTTAATACCTGCACCACTTCCTGATAAAAAAATGGAAGAAGTAAGGCAGTTGGCTATAAAGGCGTACAAAGCATTGGATTTAAGGGGTATGGCGCGAGTAGACTTTTTGATGGATAGAAACACAGGTATCCTTTATCTAAATGAAGTTAATACCATTCCTGGGTTTACGAAAATAAGCATGTATCCTAAATTATGGGAGGCAAGTGGAAAGCCTTATTCTGTGTTGCTGGATGACCTCATAAATTTGGCATTGCAGGCTTATAATGAAAAGTGCAGCGAATGGTAACAAAAATAAGGGATAAAGGGGAGAGGTAATTGAAAAAAGCGATTATATCTGTTAAAGGTACTCAGAGAAATACTCAAAATGAGTCTGATACAATAGAGCTTGTGACAGAAGGCAATTTTTACATTAAAGGCAATGCTTTTTACGTGGTTTATGAAGAAACCGAATTATCAGGGATGAATGGAACGACTACCACTTTGAAGATAACTGATGATAAAGTCACTCTTATACGTTTTGGCACTAATAAATCGAAGATGGTTTTTGAGAAAAACAAAAGATATGAATCAGATTATTATACCCCTTACGGAAGAATTTTTTTAGGAATACTACCAACGGACTTAAAAGTAGATATGTCAGAAGTTGGTGGTGAGGTTACTATAAAATATGCCCTTGACTTTAACAACAAGACCGTCAGTAATAATGAACTATACTTAAAAGTTCGGGAGGTAAACTGATTTGGAAAACATTGTACAAAAGGTAAAAGATGAAATAAAAAATGTGGTGATAAATGCTATAGAGAACTCAATAAAAGAGGGTTTAATAGCTGTAAATGACATTCCAGAAATAGAAATAGAAGAACCAAAGGAAAGGCAGCATGGTGACCTTGCAATAAACACAGCGATGGTGATGGCAAAGCAGGCTAAAATGCCTCCTAAAAAAATTGCAGAAATTATTGTTTCAAAAATGGACACTTCAAATACTTTTATAGAAAGAATTGAAGTGGCAGGACCTGGCTTTATCAATTTCTTTTTGAAGGATAAATTTTTGGAAGAAACTTTAAAGCTCGTTTATGAACGAGGAAAAGATTATGGACGTGTAAATATAGGAAATGGCAAGAAAGTGCAAGTGGAATTTGTATCGGCAAATCCGACGGGTCCTATGCATATGGGAAATGCAAGAGGCGGCGCTTTGGGAGATGCGTTGGCTTCCGTCCTTCAGTATGCAGGATATAATGTGACTAGGGAATTTTATATAAACGATGCAGGAAATCAGATTGAAAAGTTTGGATATTCCCTTGAGGCGAGATACCTTCAATTATTGGGAATACCTGCTGAAGTGCCTGAAGGTGGCTATCACGGAGAGGACATAATAGATAGAGCAAGAGAGTTTTTGGAAATTTACGGAGATAAGTATAAAGATGTGCCATCAGAAGAGAGAAGAAGGGCACTCATAGAATATGGACTTAAGAAAAATTTAGAGAAAATAAAAGAGGATTTAGAACTCTACGGGATAGAATATGACGTGTGGTTTTCTGAACAATCTCTTTATGACAGCGGAGAAGTATATAAAGTAATTGAAGAGCTTAAGCAAAAAGGGTATACTTATGAAAAAGACGGGGCTTTGTGGTTTAAAATGACATTATTTGGTGCGGAAAAAGACGATGTATTAGTTAGGTCTAATGGATTTCCTACCTATTTGGCTTCTGACATAGCCTATCACAAAAATAAATTTATAACTCGCGGATTTGATTGGGTTATAAATGTTTGGGGTGCGGATCACCATGGCCATGTTGCTCCTATGAAAGGAGCGATGCAGGCACTTGGCATAGACCCTGATAGGCTTGATGTTGTTTTAATGCAGCTTGTGAAACTCATAGAGGGCGGTCAAGTTGTTAAAATGTCCAAAAGGACAGGCAGAATGGTGACACTACGAGATCTGATAGATGAAGTAGGAAAAGATGCAGCAAGATTCTTTTTCAACATGAGGTCTGCAGACAGCCCGATTGATTTTGACCTTGACTTGGCTAAAGAGCAATCGAATGAAAATCCAGTATTTTATGTCCAGTATGCCCATGCGAGGATTTGCTCAATTATTAGACAGTTAGAAGAAACTGGAGTAAAGATAGATAATATAGATGAAGTAGATTTAAGCCTTTTAAAAGAAGAAGAGGAAAAAGAATTAATTAAAAAATTGGCATATTTCCCAGAAGAAATTACCATTGCTGCAAAGACATTGGCACCTCATAGGATTACGAGATATGTACTTGATGTAGCATCGCTTTTCCATTCTTTTTACAACAGTCACAGAGTAAAAGGCGTAGAAGAAGATTTGATGAAAGCAAGGTTTGTGCTCATATTAGCAGTAAAGACTGTCATAAAGAACGCTTTAGATATATTAAAAATAACTGCACCAGAGAGAATGTAAAAGGCGGTTTTTCCGCCTTTATTTTGTGGTATAATATGGTTAGGAGGTGTTAATTTATGAATATAAAATGGTTGGGACATGCCTGTTTTAAGTTGACATCCGAGAAGGGTACGGTCATTGTCACAGACCCTTTTGATGAATCAGTTGGGTACCCTATGCCAAATGTGAAGGCAGACATTGTGACATCTTCTCATTCCCATTTTGACCACAATTATTTTAAGGCGGTAAAGGGAAACTTTGATATTGTTGACACAGTAGGAGAACATAATATAAAAGGTATCAACATAAAAGGTGTAAATACATTTCACGATGACGAGCATGGTGCAAAAAGAGGCAAAAATATAGTTTTTGTCTTTGATATTGATGGAATCAGAGTCTGTCACATGGGAGATTTGGGACATGTTTTAACAGAAAAGCAAGTTGAAGAAATAGGACCAGTTGATGTTCTACTCATTCCTGTTGGAGGCTATTATACAATTGATGCAAAACAAGCGGTAGAAGTGATGAACCAGTTAAAGCCTAAAATAACTATACCAATGCACTATAAAACGGAGTTTATTAATTTCCCTATTGATACTGTGGATAACTTTTTGGAAATGACAGGTGGCAAAAAGATTTTATCCACAGAAATAGGTATTACTAAGAAAGATCTAGAAGGTGAGCCAAAAGTAATTGCTTTAAATTATCAATATTCTGTATAATTCAAAATGAAGTACAGTTCCTTTGTTTTCACTAAGAGCTTTAGCTTAAACCAAAAAAGTGGGTATCTCATTCCTTTTTAAATTTTTTTAAAAACAAATGAATATAAAAAGACAAAAAGGGCAATATAATAGTGTAAGGTTCGTAATGGTCGAGCCAAGGTCATCACAGGACGCAAGTTCTGTGATGACCGGCCAAAGATTGGTATTCGATCGAAAGGTCGGATGCTAGTCGGCGGGCAGATTATAATATGTCCATGTAAAGCCTAAATTTTCAGGCTAAAAAAGGATGTATTATAGTCGAGCTAAGACTATTATGGGTTCCGCAGGTCGAAGTACGTCATGTACTTAGACTGGAGGTCTTATGCAAAGTGCATAAGGTTTCTAAGGTATCTATAATAGTCGAGCATAGGTCAGTATGGGTTTTGCAATACCTTGCCTTTTAAGTGAGGTATGAAGAGATTTGTACTGGCTGAAGCGAAGACCATTACGAGCCTTACTTTTTTATTGGCATAACACAGACAAAGGGGACGGTTCCTTTTGTCTGAAAATCAAAATAAACGGACAAGAGGAACCGTCCCCTTTGTCTGTCCCCTTTGTCTGAATTTTTAAAAATAGATGATGTGGAAATTTTTGTTTTATTATGATATAATCGTTTTAAAAAGGAGGGAAAAATTATAAGATTAGAGGGATAGTAAATGAGAAAATTATTTTTATTTCTTACTATGGTGATGTTCTTTTTAACTTCCTGTGATGTAGTAAAGCTTAAAGAATCATCCACAACTAGGAAAGAACCACCTATAAGGCTGGTATTTTCACTTCCTAATTCAAGCGAAGATTTTGATAATACCCTTTATACCGTCCTTTTGTACGACAGCAATTCTAACAAAATAGCAAGTGAATTTTTAAAAAATAAACGCATTGGATATTATAAATTATCACCAAGACAAGACAAAATTGTTGTGGGAATCCATTACGATGCTGCTTCATTTGAATACTATGTGATAAACATTGATGGCAGCGCTCCAGAAAGACTTACTCTTCCTGTAAGAGATGGAATATATCCAGTGTGGAGTAATGATGGGGAGTATATCTATGGTATTTCACCGGATTCTTTAAATGCTAAAAGTGGGTATATATTTTCTTATGATGTAAATAAAGGAACATTTGAGAAGTATCCTTTAGAAGGTGAAATAAATTCTTGCGGCAAAATCAAACCATATTTTAACAATAAAGGGGTGCTGTTTATTTGTGATAACAAAATAAACTATCTAAATTTTGAAAACAAGGTCGTAAAGCCGGTTTACAGTTTTAACGGAAGTGTAACGTATGGGAGTTTAGATAAAAGTAGAACTATATTTGTGCTAAACGATGAGAAAAACTGCTTAGATGTTTTGGATGGAAATAACTTCAAAATAATAAAAACGTACAAAAACATTTTAAAATACAAATTTTATTCGCTTGACAGTATGGCATTTCCGGATGGTGAACATGTTATATTCAAGATTTATAAATATGACGATAAAGGTAATTTTATAGAGGCTCCTATAGTAAGTGTTGATTTAAATGGAAATGTGAGGGAATTAAAGGAAAGCGATAATTTGGAATGGAATTCAGTGAAATTTATTTCTGAAAGGAAGCTGGCTGGCGTTAGTCGAGCTGAGAAAGTACTCTTTTATGATTTAAATAGCTTTCAAGATATGCCCTATATGGAAACGGTACTTTGCCGCAATAATGAGATTGGGTATTTAAAAAAACTCAAGATTGCTCTGCCAAATGGGTGGAAGGAGAAATTTACAGGCGGAAATGAAGTTTATATCTTAAATTCAAAGGATGAAATTAACGGTGGTATATATGTTATAAGTTATTACAAAGACCAATATTTTGGAGGTTTTCTTCTAAATCACAGCGAACTTTTAAAAAAAGAAGATATAAAAACTCCTATCGGAGAAGGAAAAATTGCCGTTTTGAGGAGAAGCCCTCCTGCTGCTTCCAATGACCCTACAACATATATTGAGATTTTTGGAATTATTCCAATTGCAGACAATGATTTAGCTTACTGCATATGGCTTGGACCATTAAAGGATGATGTAAAAACTATAAATGAGGCTGTAAGAATAATGGAATACATGATGAAAAATTTAAATACAATGTGACTTTAGTCATGAGGAAATGGTGACTTTGTATACTACAAAACTTTCACCATTTCCTTTATTATATTCCTAGAAAACCAAATCAATTTCAGACAAAGGGGACGGTTCCTTTCGTCTGAAAATTTATTTTGAAAGGAGAGGGTGTTGCATGAAGATAGTTAAAATGAAGGAGGTAATAAAAAGGTTTGGTGATGTTATAGCTTTAGACAATGTAAATTTAGAAATAGAAGAAGGAGAAATTTACGGTCTATTGGGTCCTAATGGGGCAGGGAAGACGACAGCTATAAGCATAATCTGCGGACTGATAAGTTTTGACAGGGGTGAAGTCTATGTTTTTGACAAAGACATACGTAAAGATGCTGAATTTATAAAGAAAAATATAGGTATTGTTCCTCAGGATGTTGCTATTTATGGAGATTTAACGGCCTATGAAAATGTAAAGTTTTTTGCAAGTCTTTATGGACTTAGGGGAAAAGAGCTAAAAGAAAGTGTAGAGATGGCATTAGAGTTTGTAGGTCTTTCAGATAAAGCGAAAGAAGTACCAAATAAATTTTCAGGTGGTATGAAAAGAAGGCTAAATATTGCCTGTGCCATTGCCCATAGACCTAAATTAATAATAATGGATGAACCTACAGTAGGTATAGACCCTCAATCGAGGAATCACATTTTGGAATCTGTTAAAAAGTTAAATGAAATGGGTAGTACAATTATTTACACAAGTCACTATATGGAGGAAGTAGAGGCTATCTGCACGCGGATTTCTATAATGGACCATGGCAAGGTTATAGCTGAAGGAACAAAGGAAGAACTCACTTCAATGGTTACAGATGTGAATACAGTTTATATTGAAATTGGCTCAATTGATGGAATAAAAGAGGAGGAATTGAAAGGAATAAAGGGTGTAAAAGCTGTTGAGATAAGAGATAGCACGATAAAGATAACAAGTTTAAAAGATGTGAGCAATTTTGATGATATAATCCACTATTTTATTTCAAAAAACATACCAATACGTAACCTAAGAAACGAAATTCCCGATTTGGAGACAGTTTTTCTTACCCTGACAGGAAGAAAATTGAGAGATTAGAGGTGAGAATATGAGAATCTTTACCATAATGCTCAAAGAAATAAAAGAAATCCTTTATGACAAGCAAGTAATGGCACTCATGATACTATTGCCAATAGTTCTTATTGGAATTTTAGGTTTTGCGTTTTCGTCAACATCAGATATAAAATTAGGGGATATAAAAGTTATATATACAGATGAAGGAGATACAATACTTTCACAGGGTTTTGATATTTTCATTAAAGAAACTGATAAAATGGGAGTAAAATTTGTAGAAATAAAAGATGTCAACAAAGGAATAAGTGAAATAGAAAAACGCAAATACGATGGTTATGTTTTTTTAAAAGGTAAAGATATAACTTTTTATAAGAATGCACATGGAGATATAAAAACGGAGATTGCAGCAAGTATGATTGACTCTTTTGCTGATACTTTTAAAGGAATGACAGCTATAGCTTCACAAAATCCTGCCTTTCTTAAAAATAGCGGCGATATAAATTTAAATAGAGAATTTATAAAAATAACCTCTATTGACAGAAAAGTTAAACAAACATCATTCGATTATTATTCTGTTACAATGCTTACTTTAATAATTTTATACGGTGCTATGAGTGGTGTATTTTCAATAGATATGGAAAGGACAAAAAAGACAGGGCGCAGAATATTAGCTTCTCCTATTAAGAAATATGAAATATTTATGGGGAAGGTGTTAGGGGTAACTTTTTCTGTTTTTATACAGGCCTTGATTATTGTTCTTTTTAGCAAATACATCTTCGGAGCTAATTGGGGAAAGGATATTGTAACAGTTTTTGTGATTATAATTAGTGAGATAATTTTTGTGGTGGGCTTGGGAGTGAGTTTGGGGTTTATTATAAAAAATGGAGCAATGGCACAAGGTTTACTAAACGGTATAATTCCTTTTATAGCCTTCTTAGGTGGTTCTTATATTCCTGTAAAAGAAATGGGAAGTCAATTTATTGAGAAACTTTCAAATTTTTCTCCAATTACATGGACAAATACAGCCATATTTAATGTGATATTGGGAGGCAATTATCAATATGTACCTACAGCCCTCATGGTAAATTTAATTCCTGCAGCTTTTTTCATAGTGTTGTCAGCTTACTTATTCAGAAGGGAGGCTTTTTAAGTGAGAGAGCTATTTTTGGTTATGAAGAATACAGTAAAGTTGTTTTTTAGAAGGAAAGGGAATATTATTTTATTGATTTCTGGTATTATAATTCCACTTTTCTTTTTGCTTTTTACCTATGGTGGCAGCGGGCAACTTAGAATAGGTGTTGTAAATAGAGATAAAAGTCAGATTTCAACAGATTTAATTAATTCATTGGAAAAAACGGATAAATTCAAGGTTGTTTTTCTGAAAGAAAATGAGATAAATGATAAAGTATCGAAAGGAGAAGTTGACAGCGCTATAGTGATTCCTCAAAGATTTGAAGAAGAAATTTTGAAGGGAAATCCAAAGGATGTAGAGATTGTATCAATAAAAGGGGAAGAAACCAGCTTATTTTTGAAAAGTTATCTTGACCGCAAGATAAATGTTCTTTACAATTTAAGCAAGGCATCTGAAGGAAATAAAGAAAATTTTTATAAGATGTACGACCTTTATAAGAACAGTCCTTTTAGCTTGAAAACATATATTGTTGAAGATATAGGGAAGATGGCAGTGGCAACAACAAGAAGTTTAGGATTTTTTATAATGTTTTTGATGTTTAGCACTTTTAATATTTCTAATTTTGTACTTGTGGAGAAGAGAGATAAAACTTTTTACAGAATTTTTGCTTCTCCTTTAAAGCCAAGAACTTATTTAGTGAGCAATTTCTTTGTAAATTTAATTTTGACAGTTTTTCAAATAGCTTTTATACTTGCGTTGATTACCTTTATATTAAACTTAGGCTTCACAAAAGCGACATTTGATGTTTTTTTAGTACTGGTTTCTTTTGGAATAACATCTATTGGTTTAAGTTCAATGATAGTTGCTTTTTCACCCTCTACAAGTTATTCTAATACCTTGTCTACTTTAATTATTACACCTACTTGTATGTTAGGGGGAGCTTTCTGGCCATTATATTTAATGCCAAAATCATTTCAAAAGCTTTCTGATTTTATACCACAGAAATGGGCAATAGACGCTATAGAAAAAATTCAAATGGGTGGTAGTTTAAGCGATGTTTATATGAATATAATCATACTGTTGGCTTTTGCATTAACCTTTATCCTGTTAGGAATATATAAAATTAAAACTTCTGAAAAAATGGGAGATTTTATCTAATTTATATGTTATAATCAGACAAGGGGGACGGTTCCTTTTGTCTGAATTATTATTTTGGGAGTGGATATAAATGCCTAGAAAGTCAAGAGTTAAAAGCAAGAGTGGATATTATCATGTGATGTTGCGGGGAAATGAAAAGAAAAATATATTTAACAATGATGATGATAAAAAGCGCTTTATAGAAATATTGGCAGAGAAAAAGCTAGACGGGAAGTTTTATTTAACTGCTTTTTGTCTAATGAGTAACCATGTTCATTTGATGATCAAGGAAGGCAATGAAGATTTATCAGGTTCTATTAAGAGGATTGCAGGAACTTATGCTTCTTATTTTAATAAAAAATACGATAGGACAGGGCATTTATTTCAGGATAGGTTTAGAAGTGAGCCAGTTGAAGATGAGAGTTACGTTATAGCATTAGTAAGATACATTCATCAAAATCCGGTAAAAGCGGGACTAGTGAAAAAAGTTTCTGATTATAAGTGGAGCAGTTATAGCTGTTATCTTAGCGATAATGATGAAATGTGTCAAATTGTAGATACAGACTTGATTTTAGGTATTTTCTCTGATGATAAAAAGAAAGCTATAGAACAGTTTAAGAAATATATGGAGCAGACAGAAGGCACTGAAGTTTTTATCGACATTGAAGAAGAAAAAATGAGTACGGAAGAAGCCAAAGAGTTATTTAAAGAAATGGCGATGGAATTTGGGATTAAAGATATAGAAAATCTGGAAATTAAAAAACGTAAAGAATGGCATGACTTAATAAAAAAATACAGAGAAAAAACCGGACTTTCAATTAGAGATATTGCTTATATTGCTGGGGTGAGTAGGTATAGTATACATAAGATTTTGAAAGAATAAGGCAAAGCTTGACTATATAGGCTGATTAAATTTAAAAGATCAGATGAGAGGAACCGTCCCCTTTGTCTGCTTTGTCTGCAGACTTAATTTTGGGGATTTTCTCAAAAGACAAGGAAAAGGCACTCAAATTGCTCTTTACTTTTCCCGCAATAGAGAATTTGACTGATTGCAATTTGCAGTTATTAGGAGTATAATGAAAATGAAAGAAAAAGTAAAAAGGTGATATTTTATGGAAGACAAAAGTGTTGAAGTAAAAAAGTGCTTTACATAAAATGAGTGTTGATGAAGTAATTCGCAATTTAAAAGTTGAAGTTAACAACGGTAATGGTAGTAATTGGTTTGTCTGTTTTGCTTTCCTTTGGAATCAATGACTTTGTGAAATACCTTTTTTAAGAAGACATGGATAACTTTTGAGTATTTCTAAAGCCGCCTTTTAAAGCGGCTTTTTTGGAGGATATATACGGGAGGAAAGGAGAACAGATATGTCGTTCATCGCCCAGGTTAAATTTTTGCCCAAAGAAGTAAAACGTTTTATAGCAACTGAAGCCTTATTGGGTATAGGAATGGGGATTTTTGGTTTAGTATTAAATTTGCATTTGCTTGCTTTAAACGTTTCTCCTGAACAAATAGGAGCTCTTAATTCTGTAGGAACTTTAGTGATGGGGGCAGCTGCTATTCCAGCAGGTTTTTTTGCTAATTATATTGGGAGAAAACGAATTTTTATATCAGGAATAACTCTTACAGGGATAGGATATGGGCTTTTTGGATTAGGGGAATCTATAGGAGTTTTTTATTTGGCACAGATTATACAATTTATAGGAATTTCCTTTTTGATTACAACAGAAATACAGCTTTTATTTTCATATGCTGAGACAAATGAATTGGAAACTGTAAGTTATAGCCTTTTATTTGCTGTTTTTACTCTATTTAGTGGAGTAGGTACGCTTTTGGGAGGCTTTATACCCAATTGGTTTCCATATGGTAATACAAAATATCAAAGTTCTGTGTATATATCAGCCGTATTAATTTTAGTGGCGGCTTTATTAAGAGGGATTTTGTTGCCATGCGTAAACAATAGTTTTGATAAAGGTAAGAGTAAGTTGTTATTGTCAAATATTAGAATTTACCAAGTTTTTGATAAAAAAATTCTTTTAATTATTTTTTATCTTTTTTTGGCGGGTATGGCTTTTTCTACGATAATTCCTTTCCAAAACGTGATTGTGAAATTTCGGATGGGTTGGAGCGATGAATATGTCTCCTATTTGCTTACAATAAATGGGCTAATTTTGTTTTTTGCTTCTATGATAATGCCATGGATAATAAATAAATTTGGAACCATTAAAGCTTATTACTATGTATATGGGATGAATTTATTGTTTGCACTTATATTAGCTTTTAATGTTCCGGTAGTTGTGTTTTCCCCTGTGTTTTTGTTGAGAAGTGGAAGTTTTACTCTTTTAAATAACATGATAGAGAGTCAAACAATGTCTGTAGTAACTGAAGAAAAACGGGATTTCTTTGCCGGCATGAGGTCTCTTTTAAGAAGCGTAGGATCAGCAATAGCCAGCTATTTAGCTGGCTATATATTAGAAAGTAAAAATTATACATTTCCTTTTTTAATTACTTTTATAATACTTCTTGCAAGCCTTTTGTATTTTGTGATGTTTATTAAACCTATTTTTGCTCATAGGTTAACTGACGACAAATTTTCTTTTGAAGAAGAAATTCAAAAGGATGTGGAAGGCATGTAGCTATAAAATAATTTTAATAGTGTTTTCTTGCTTTGTATGGACTTTATACGGTAAGAAGTGGATCTTTGAAAAATATGGAATTAATTCTTAAAAGGTATTGATTTATAAACAATTATTGGTATAATATTTTTATAAAATAAGAGCAAAAGATGGTGATAAAATGCCTGATAATTTTGTTCCCGAGATAACTTCACCTTTAAGGCAAAAAATGGTTTTAGTTCCTGAAGTTATTCATCAAAAAGCTTCGGGAATAAAGGTCTATGGTAAATTAATAAAATCCCTTGTTTTTACAACAGATATTGCTTTGATTAGAAATACTAATGCTCATGCTGTTTTAGCAGTATATCCGTTTACTCCTCAGCCAGTTATTACTCACGCTCTTATGATGGCAGCGGATATACCGGTATTTTGCGGGGTGGGTGGAGGACTTACACAAGGAAAGAGAGTTGTTAACTTGGCTCTTGACGCGGAATTTTCTGGAGCAATGGGAGTTGTTGTAAATGCTCCTACTGCCAATGATATAATCAAAAAAATTAGAGCGACAATAGATATACCTATTGTTGTAACTATAGTGTCGGAGAAAGAGGACATAAAAGGGAGAGTAGAAGCTGGCGCTACAATACTTAACATATCTGGTGCACAAAAGACACCTGATTTAGTAAAACGTGTAAAAGATATTTGTCCCGACATACCCATTATTGCAACAGGAGGTCCTACTGAGGAAACCATTTTAAAGACGATAGAAGCAGGCGCTAATGCTATATCCTATACTCCTCCTACAAATGCAGAGATTTTCTCAGAGATAATGGACAAATACAGAAAAGAAAGGGAATAACTAAAAGGGCTTTTTGGCCCTTTTATAAATTTGTCAATAAAATATGTGTTACGATAAAATGGTAATTAGCATTATGACAATGAAAACGCATTTTTGTTTGTGGAGGCATGTGTGATATAATAAATTAAAACACTTTATAAATGGGAGAGGGTGCTATGCAATACAGACAATTTGGCAAACTAAATGTACCAGTATCTGCTTTAGGATTTGGTTTAATGAGGCTTCCTGTAATTGATAATGACAACAATAAAATAGATGAGGCTGAAGCGATAAAGATGATAAGGTATGCCATTGACAATGGCGTGAATTATATTGATACAGCATGGCCGTATCATGGAGGTAACAGCGAAATAGTTGCAGGTAAAGCTTTAAAAGACGGCTACAGAGAAAAAACTTTTCTTGCTACGAAACTTCCCACCTGGCTAATCAACGAGAAAGAAGATATGGACAAATATTTAAATGAACAGCTTAAAAAACTTCAGACAGACCACATAGATTTTTATCTTTTACATGCTTTAGATAAAAATAAATGGGAGAACATGAAAAAAGTTGATGCTTTAAGCTGGGCTGAAAAGAAAAAACAAGAAGGGAAGATAAGATACATAGGGTTTTCCTTCCATGATGAGTATCCTGTATTCCAAGAGATTGTAGATTATTATGACAAATGGGATTTCTGTCAAATACAGTACAACTATATGGACATAGATGTGCAGGCTGGAGAGAAGGGATTAAAATATGCTGCTTCAAAAGGCTTAGGTGTTGTAATAATGGAGCCTATAAGAGGAGGAAGGCTTGCCAACCCTCCAAAAGCAGTGCAAGACATTTGGGATACTGCAAAGGTTAAGCGTACCCCTGCAGAGTGGGCACTTCAATGGTTATGGAATCAGCCGGAGGTTTCGGTTGTGTTAAGTGGCATGAGCACGTTTGAGCAACTAAAAGAAAATATTGAAAGCGCAAAAAGGTCAGGAATAAATACCTTAACAAAAGAAGAACTTGAGATTGTGAGTAAAGTTAGAAACAAATACAAAGAGCTTTCACCAATTGCCTGTACAGGGTGTAACTACTGCATGCCTTGTCCAAATGGTGTAAATATACCAAGGAACTTTGAACTTTACAACGAAGCTCATATGTATAACACCTATGAAGCTAACCGCAGGGATTACGAAAACTTGGGAGATGCAAAAGCGAGTTCCTGCATTGAATGTGGTACCTGTGAGAGTGTATGTCCACAACATCTTACAATAATTGATTATCTTAAAGAAGTTGCAGATTATTTTGAAAGAGCATAACGAAAAAGGAGAAGGAGTTTTACATTTCGCTCCTTCTCCTTTTTATGTAATACCATGATGAAAAGCAGTTAAAAATATTGTTATTCCAAGAAGAAGACATATCAGACTTAGTATTAAAATGATGACTAAATAAAATTTTTTCTCCATTTAGTATACCGCCCCTTTTAAAAACATATCTCTATAGTATAGACGAAAAACTTCGCTTTTAGTTTCATTTTTTTAAAATTTTTCTATAATAGGCGTGTATAAATTTGCATATATGAGAGGAGAGTTTGTATGTTTGAGGTTATTGAAGATATGTTAAGTCCAGAATATTGGATTAGGAAAATAGACAATGCCGACAAAGTTATTATGACACCACAAGAGATTGAAAACTTTAACAGAAAGATAATAAATAAGGTAGGTATGGTATGTGACATTGAGACATATAAAGAGAGTTTAAAAAAAGATGAGCTTATTAAGTTAACCAAAAGTTATGAGATACCCAAAAAGCCTATGTACAATAGGTACGGCAACCTCATAGAAGAAGACTTTTATGACGATGTAATAGAAAATACAAATTTAGAAAAAATTGAAGATGTAAATCCAGTTAAATACGGTATAGCAATTCGAAATACTTCTATTAGAAGTTTTCCCACGGAGGAAGCTGTTTTTGACAAGCAGGGAGATATTGAATTTGACAGGTTTCAAGAGACGGGATGTCAAGCTTTTGAACCTTTAGTTATTTTACATAAAAGTAAAGATAAGAAGTGGTATTTTGTGCAAATGTATAATTACAGTGGATGGATTAAAGCTGAAGATATTGCAGTTGCGAAAAACAAAAAAGAGTTATTTGACTATATAAACTCACTAAGTTTTTTATTGGTCACAGGAAACTATATAAAGACTCAAAGCAATCCCTTTGACAAAAATGTTTCTAAATTGGAATTTACAATGGGGACGAAAATATATCTAGAAGAAGGAAATGTTTTACATCAAGTTGGCAATCAATCAGTTATTGGACATTATCTTATAAAACTGCCTATTAGAAATGAAGAAAGGAATCTTGAGTTTAGATATGCTCTAATTTCAAAGAAAGAAGATGTAAATGTTGGATATCTTCCCTATACAAGAGAAAACATTTTGAAGCAGGCTTTTAAACTTGTAGGGGATAGATACGGTTGGGGAGATAGCTTTGAAGGAAGAGATTGTTCCAGTTATGTAATGTATGTTTTTAAAACATTTGGTATTAGACTTCCCAGGAATGCTGATGAACAAGAAATGAGTGCAGGTAAATCCTATAAATTTACTGAGGGCATGTCAATTGAGGAGAGGATAAAAGTATTTGACAATGTAAAGCCAGGGGCTTTGGTATACATGCCGGGACACACTATGATTTATATTGGAAAAGAAAAAGATATTTCATACATAATCCATGACTTTCATGGATATGGGGAGAAAAGAGAAGACAAGTATGTGTTTGTCCCTGTAAATGAGGTCATGGTAACTTCCGTTCTTTTGCCGACAGCCTCGGGCATACCTTTTGTAGAAAAATTTACTTCTGTTTTGGAAATAGAATAAATCTCTCAAAGTTTCATCCTGAGCCGAAGCCTTCCTCTTCTATGTCATTCTGAGCCGGAGCGCAAGCCGAAGCGTAGCGGAGCCCTGAGGGGAACCGAAGGGGCTGAAGAATCTCAGACCCTAAAGGAATACCCTTTCCTTGAGATTCTTCGCCGTGCTTTGCACTCCTCAGAATGACAGGGAGGGAGGTATTCTCCACTTGTTTTTTAACTTATTCTCCATAAGCTTTTCTGTAAATATTTGCAATTTCTGAAACCAATGGCATTCTTGGGTTTGAGCCAGTGCACTGGTCTGTATAGTCTGACGACATGACGGATACATACGCTTCAATGGCGTGTGTTAAAGATCCATACCTGTGTCTTATAAATGTCCCCAATAGCTCCTTGGGAAGCTGGTGCATTGACTATAATTCTTCCTGCACGGACTCTTTTTGCAAATTCATTAATAATCTCTTGGTTTTCAGAATGTATTACTGCAGAGTGACCAAGTCCGCCGAACTCTGTCATTTTTTTAATGCTGCTTCGTACATGGTCTTTGCTGCTTCTATACTGCATTTTAATGCTTTTGGGTGAAAGCTAAAAATTATTGGATTTCTTGTTTTGATAGCAATTAAGCTTTTGAACATTGTTGTAGAAGTAGGGTTTGTAACGGGTGTTACGCCGGCTATAACTCCTACAGGTTCTGCCACTTCCATATAATTTTCTTCTAAGTTTTCACTAAGGATGCCGACAGTCTTTTTGTCTTTTATATAATTGTACACATATTCTACTGCAAAAAGATTTTTCGTTATTTTGTCTTCATAAACACCCATTTTTGTTTCTTCATGGGCTAATTTTGCCAATTCCATATGTTTTTCTACACCTGCAAGAGCCATGGCATTATTTTTTATCCTTTAATATTGTGTTATAATTAATTTACCAGTTTTTAAAGTTTTAAGGAGAGGATATTGTGCTCTACAAAAAATTTGTGTCACCTATTGGTGTGCTTACAATCTTTTCGTCGGGTAAAGGTATATGTCGCATTGACTTTGAAAATGAAGAATCTGTATTAGAGGAATTTGAAGAAGGTAGTAAGTTTTATATTGAAGAGTGTATACGTCAACTTGACCTATATTTTAGAAAGAAATTAAAAAAATTTGATTTAAAGCTGGATGTATATGGCACAGAGTTTCAAAAAGCGGTGTGGAATGAGGTTTTTAATATTCCCTATGGAGTAGTTAGGACATATGGGCAAATTGCTAAATTAATTGGCAAACCAAATGCACAAAGAGCAGTTGGGCAAGCCCTTAATAAAAATCCTATTCCCATTGTAATTCCCTGTCATAGAGTTATCGGGAGCAACGGAAGCTTGACAGGCTTTGGCGGGGGAATTGAAATAAAAAAATTTTTATTAAGACATGAAGGAGTAGAGGTTCATTAAAAATTCATGTTTCATGGTATAATAAGGGTAGAAAGTAAGGTGATGAGGATGGATTATTTAAAAATTTTAAAGGAGTTTTTTAAAAATAAGGACAATATAGTTATGGCTTTTTTATTTGGTTCTGTTGCTGTGTTTAATATATATAGACTTAGACAAGAAAGAAGGGAGATTAATTTATATAAAATGGTAGCTGTATCCTAAAACCGCCGTAAAAATTTGAGCGGTTTTTTTATTTTATTTTTTTGAAAAGCTTTAAGAAATCTTGACATGATATTATGAGAAGAGTAAAATATATTTTGCGTCCAAAATATTTGCATACAAAATATTTTAATACGAAATAATTTGCGGTGGTGAAGATGGAAGAGATAAACAATGGATTAAAGATACTTAAGCTTTTAAAACAAATAATGGATATTATAAAGCATTCTATGAAATATGAGTGTAAAGATTTTGATATTACGGGTCCTCAAGGAATGCTTATGGGCATTTTAGCTCATTACGGTGAAATGAAAGTAAGTGACTTAAGTCAGAGATTAGGGCTTTCCAATAGCACTGTTTCTGGCATTATTGACAGATTAGAAAAGCAAGGCTTGGTAGAGAGGACGAGAAGCACTGAAGATAGAAGAGTTGTTTATGTCAGTGTGACTCCTAAGTTTAAAGATACTTTTCAAAAACATTTCAAAGAAGCTGAAGAGAAGTTTGAAAAATTAATAAGTAGAGCAAGCCCACAAGACCTTAATAAAATAATTGAAGGATTAGAAGCACTGAAAAAAATATTGGAAAAACAACATGATTTATAGTGAGGAAGTATAACAAAATTAAGTAAATAAGTTGAGGAAGTAGAAATTTAAAAAGAAGTAGTTCTCACAAAAGAAATCGAGGCAAATTTTTAGGAGGAGAAGGTGTTGGTATGGTAAAACTGGCGAAATATTTAAAACCCTATATTCTGTTGATTTTTTTAGCAGTGTTCTTTATATTTGTTCAAGCAATGAGTGATTTGTCATTGCCTGACTATATGTCCAAGATAGTTAACAATGGAATACAGCAAGGTGGCATAGTAAATGCAGTGCCTGAGGCTATAAGGAAAAGCGAAATGGATAAACTTTTGCTATTTGTTACACCTGAAGAAAAGGAAGAGATTTTAAAAGATTATACATTAGTAGACAAATCCAGTCCTGATTATGATAAATATGTAAAAAAATATCCTATTCTTTCAAAAGAGCCTGTATATGTCCTTAAAAGCGTAGATAAATCAGAAATTGACAAAATAAATTTACCTATGGGGAAAGCCTTTTTAGCTGTTACAGGTGTGGAAAAAGCTAAAACCAGTGCAAAAAACGGAAGTATAGAATTTAATGGAAAGAAAATACCGGCAAATGTAGACCTCTTTGCTATGATGTCTCAATTGCCAGAAGAGCAACTTATGCAAATAAGAGATGAAATGAACAAAAAGTTTGCTTCTTTAGGTGACAATATGGTTATACAAGCTGCAACAATGGCTGTAAAAGAAGAATACAAGGCAATTGGCATAAATACAGACAAAATTCAAACTGATTACATTCTTCATACTGGCCTTATAATGCTATTGATAACTGGACTGAGTGCATTAAGCACTATTATGGTAGCATTTTTTGCATCAAAAGTGGCAGCTGGAGTAGCGAGAGATTTGAGAAGAGATTTATTTGCAAGAGTAGAGAGCTTCTCTAATGCTGAATTTGACAAATTTTCTACGGCTTCTTTGATAACAAGAACTACAAATGATATTACACAAATACAAATGCTTCTTGTAATTATGATAAGAATGGTGTTTTATGCGCCTATAATGGGTATAGGTGGTGTATTTAGAGCACTTAGCAAAAGTGTTTCAATGTCTTGGATTATAGCTTTAGCAGTAATAGTACTTTTAGGTATAATATCAGTATTGTACTCCATTGCGATGCCCAAGTTTATGCTAATGCAAAAATTGATTGATAGATTAAACTTAGTTACTCGTGAAAATTTGTCAGGAATAATGGTGGTAAGAGCTTTTAATAATCAAAAATTTGAAGAAGAGCGCTTTGACAAAGCTAATCAAGATATTACAAAAGTAGGGCTTTTTGTAAATCGTGCTATGGCATTTATATTTCCATGTATGATGCTTGTGATGAATGGAATTACTCTTTTGATAGTATGGGTAGGAGCTCACCAAATCCAAAATTCCAGCATGCAAGTTGGAGACATGATGGCATTTATGCAATACGCTATACAGATTATCTTTGCATTTTTGATGTTCTCAATGCTGTTTATAATGATACCAAGAGCATCAGTATCGGCAGAGCGTATTGCTGAGGTTTTGGCTACAGAGCCTTCTATAAGAGACCCAGAAAATCCAAAACAATTTAATGAAAATATGGCTGGAACTGTAGAATTTAGGAATGTATCTTTTAAATATCCAGGTGCTGAAGAATACGCTTTAAAGGATATAAATTTCGAGATTTTGCCAGGGCAGACAGTAGGCATAATAGGAAGAACAGGTTCTGGAAAGAGTACCTTAGTGAATTTGATCTTAAGATTTTACGATGTGACAGAAGGACAGGTTTTGGTTGATGGTGTAGATGTAAGAGAGGTAAAACAGGAAGACCTGCGTCGCAGAATAGGATATGTACCCCAAAAAAGCTGGCTTTTCAGCGGTACAATTAAATCAAATTTGAAATACGGAAATGACCAGGCTACGGACGAGGAAGTAAAAGAAGCAGCAGAAATTGCACAAGCAATGGAATTTATAAATGAAAAGACCAAGAAATTTGATTCAGAGATTGCACAAGGAGGAACAAACGTTTCAGGAGGGCAAAAGCAGAGGCTTTCCATTGCTCGTGCTCTTGTTAAAAAGCCTGAAATATACATTTTTGATGAAAGTTTTTCAGCTCTTGACTTTAAAACAGAGTCAGTTTTAAGGAAAGCCTTAAGAGAAAGGTTAAAATCAAGCACTGTTATAATGGTGTCACAAAGGGTGTCAACTCTTTTACATGCAGACCAAATAATAGTGCTTGAAGAAGGTAAAATTGTGGGCATAGGAAAACACAAAGAACTATTTAAAAACTGTCAAACTTACAGAGAAATAGCTTTATCACAGCTGTCGGAGGAGGAATTGGCATGAGTGAAAATAGAAGAATAGACCCCAAACAGATACCCAGACTTCGCGGGCCAGGAATGGGAGGCGGTCCCCATGGCATGGTTCGCGGTGGAGAAAAAGCGCGAGATTTTAAAGGCACAATGAAAAAGTTGATAAAATATTTATCAGCTTATAAAATTTCTATAATAAGTGTATTTATATTAGCAGCTCTTAGTGCTTCCTTCTCCATTGCGGGTCCTAAAATACTCAGTAAAGCCATAACCAAAATTTTTGAAGGTGTAATGAATAAAATAACAGGGCAAGGCAGTGGCATAGACTTTGAATATGTAGGAAAGATAATTCTAATTCTCATAGGCTTATATGGTTTAAGTGCTTTATTCGGATACCTGCAAGGATGGATAATGTCTGGGGTTGCGATGAAAGTTACCTATAGATTTAGAAAAGAAATTTCTGAAAAAATTAACCGCCTGCCTTTGAAATATTTTGAAAGCACAAATCAAGGGGAAATATTGTCACGTATTACAAATGACGTGGATACAATTACTCAGACTCTCAATCAAAGCTTGACTCAGATAATTACTTCTGTGACGACAGTAGTAGGCGTTTTGATTATGATGTTTACCATAAACTGGCTTATGACTTTAGTGGCGCTTTTGATAATTCCTTTGTCTTCTTTGGTAATTGCCTTTATTGTCAAACATTCACAAATGTATTTTAGAGAGCAGCAGGATTATTTAGGGCATGTAAATGGTCATGTGGAGGAAGTATATGGAGGCCATAATATAGTAAAGGCTTTTAATGGAGAGAAAAAGAGCATTGAAAAGTTTGATGTATTAAATAACACTTTGTATGGAGCAGCTTGGAAGTCACAGTTTTTGACAGGTATTATGATGCCACTTATGAATGTAATAGGAAACTTGGGTTATGTGGCGGTTACAGTTTTGGGTAGTTGGTTGGTCATAAAAAATGCAATAGAAGTGGGGGATATTCAGGCGTTTATACAGTACATCCGATCTTTTACACAGCCTATTGCCCAGATTGCAAATATTTCCAATATACTGCAACAAACTGCTGCCTGTGCAGAAAGAGTATTTGAGTTTTTGGAGGAAGAAGAGGAAGTTTCAGATAATCCACAGCCTGTAAAAGTTGAAGATATAAAAGGCAATGTTGAATTTAGAAATGTTCGTTTTGGATATAGACCTGATAAAATGGTGATAAATAACTTTTCTGCTTCTATTAAGGCAGGACAAAAAGTTGCAATTGTCGGTCCTACTGGAGCAGGAAAGACTACTATAGTGAAACTTTTAATGCGCTTTTACGATGTGAATGAAGGAGCTATTTTGATTGACGGGCATGATATAAGAGATTTTACGAGAGAAGATTTGCGTTCACTTTTTGGCATGGTGCTTCAGGATACTTGGCTTTACAATGGTACTATTATGGACAATATAAGATATGGCCGTCTCGATGCTACTGATGAGGAAGTTATAAAAGCTGCTAAGGCAGCTCATGTTGACAGTTTTGTAAAGACATTGCCAGGGGGCTATAACATGGTATTAAATGAAGAGACCACAAATATTTCTCAAGGGCAAAAGCAGTTACTAACTATAGCAAGAGCTATTTTGAAAGATCCCAAAATTCTCATACTCGATGAGGCTACAAGCTCTGTAGATACCCTTACAGAAATACAAATACAAAAAGCGATGGATTACCTTATGAAAGGACGCACAAGCTTTATAATCGCTCATAGGCTTTCTACGATAAGGGATGCTGACTTGATACTTGTCATGAACCATGGAGATATTATAGAGCAAGGTACCCACGAAGAGCTTCTTGCCAAAGGCGGTTTTTATGCAAGTCTCTATAACAGTCAGTTTGAAAAAGAGGAAGAGATGGCAAGTTAATAGCATTTAATAATCATTATTGACATATGCAGCAAAAAATGATAAAGTTAAAGTGAAAACAAAATAGGTGGTTATGTCCGCTGGGGGAGCCTTAATGGCTGAGATGGCTTTTAAGCCAAACCCTTGGAACCTGACGAGGGTAATGCCTACGTAGGGAATGCGGCTTAAAAATACCGCATTCGCGGTATTTTTTTTCAGCGAACATAGCTTCACTAACTGGAGGTGTTTTTTTATTATGTCTTACATTATAAGTATATTTTCTGATTTTGCTAAAATAAAACCGGTGACATTGTCGATTATATTGGCAATTTTGCTGGCAGCTTTTCTTCTATATCTAATGAGGAAAAGTGTTAAGTTTGACACAAAAATGTTGGTATATGGGGCACTTTCAATTGCTATTTCTTTTGTGCTGTCATATATAAGGTTTTACCATTGGCCACAGGGTGGTTCCATAACGCCTGCCAGCATGCTTCCACTTTTTATATTTGCGTATTATTATGGACCAGGTCCTGGCGTCATTGTTGGTATGGCATATGGACTTTTGCAACTTATTCAAGACCCCTTTATAGTCCAATGGGTGCAAGTACTTCTCGACTATCCTTTGGCTTTTGGTGCATTAGGACTTGCTGGCTTTTTTAGAAAAAACCTGAGTTTGGGAATTTTAGTCGGTGGATTTGGACGATTTTTCTCTCACTTTTTATCCGGAGTATTCTTTTTTGCAAGCTATGCGCCAAAAGGAATGAGTCCTATAGTTTATTCACTTTTAGTTAATGGAAGCATAATAGGTGTAGAAGTGGCAATATGTTTTGCAGTTTCACTAATTCCTCAAGTTAGAAATGCTATCGAGGAAATTAAAAAGAAAGCAATTGCTTAAAGGGGTATTTCCCCTTTTTTATTTTTTCAATGGATAGCCAAAATAATGGTATAATATTTTGTAAGAAAAAATTTAATATAAAATTAACATCCCTATAATGTTTTTTTAATGTTATCATAAGATAATTTAATCAAAGGTTATGGGAAAGCCCATGGATAAATAGGAACAGGCCATAAAAGAGTAGCAAAGGCTGTTGAAAAAGCTTTTGAAAAGTACGATAATGTATATATAAAGAATATAAAATTTAAAATCAAGAGAATTGTTGTTTGAAGACCTTGATAAACTTAAGTAAATTAAAAAAGAATGGAAGAATTGGTTTATAAAAATTCCGCTGATAGAGTGTGTGAAATTGTGCGGAAAAATTTCGATAAAAGCATTAGTGAAATGAGATTGTAGGGAGGGGATTTTGCTGATGCAAATAAAAAGAGTGCTTCTTGACAAAGACAAAAACATTTTTTTCTATATAAACGAAAGAATAAAATGTAATATATTGGACAAAATAATGCCCAAAATAACTCATATAGGCGGTCCTTTCTTTACAATATTTTCTTGCTTATTTTTAGTATTTTTCGGAAAAAACAATGTGAAAGCCTCTGCTTTAGAAGCTTTAACCGCGCTTGTAAGCAGTCATTTGTTTGTTCAACTCTTAAAAAGAAAATACACAAGACCAAGGCCTTATATGGTATTGGCTAATACAAATACTTTTAAATATCTTTTAAAAGATTATTCTTTTCCTTCAGGTCATGCTACTGCCAGTTTTTCACTTGCTATGACTTTTTCGATGTTTTTTCCAAGCCTTGCAGTGTTCTTTATTTCGCTGGCAGTACTTGTAGGGATTTCAAGGATATACATTGGACTGCATTATCCTTCAGATGTATTAATGGGCTCAACGATAGGTATTACTTTTTCTTATCTAACCCATTTTATAGGTACAAAGTTGTTTTTGTAAAAAATTTTTCAAAATAGATTGACAGATTGTAAATAGAAGAATATAATGTAGAAGGGCACAAGTTAATACAATCGTTAGGTGAGGCTCCTATACAGATACACGCTGCTGCCCGGAAACATCGAGAGATGCTAACGGGTCAACAAGTATTACCGAATTAAGGTTTTACTTAATGCAGCTGGAGAGTCTTCCAAAGCTGTATAGTGCCAAAGCTCAACGAATTGAAATGTTTAAAAACCTCTTTCATTCGTTGAGAGGTTTTTTAATTTGCAAAAAAATGGAGGTGAGAAGAATGGACGGTGGAGGTAGTAGTAAAAGCCACAAAGGTATATGTAATATGACATTGAAGAAGGATGGGCATAGTTTCGGGCCACGTCCATTCTTCTCACAGGTGGCCTTTTTTATAAATTTTGTTCTTGGTAGGAGTGCCCATTTATCCCTTCTTTTGATGTCCTATTACATATACCTCCAAAACTATTCCTTTTAATTCCATCGTCTAAATACGAAAGTTTTTCACAAAAAAACAAATACTGTAATTGTAGGGTTGCAAAAGACTCAGCAGCCTTAGTCTATTATTGTGCTTTGGAGGTGTATGGGAATGATCAAAATCGCAAAGAAAAATGGCTTCACAGATATGATACTTTCTCAATTAATTGAGTTTGCCAGAAAAGATGTTGATGAAATTTTGGCACAATTAGGTACAGATATAGAAGGGCTGACTTCTGAGGAAGCAGAAGATAGGCTTGAAATGTATGGGTTAAATGAGGTAGCTCATGAAAAACCGGATCCTTGGTATATTCAATTGATTAAAGCATTTATAAATCCTTTCATAGGCATATTGGTATTTTTGGCAATTGTGTCATATATAACTGATGTGCTTTTTACTGCACCTCAAGACAGGGATTGGAGCACTATAATTATTATTTCTATAATGGTAACGGTTAGTGGGCTACTTCGTTTTATTCAAGAGTACCGTTCTAATGTAGAAGCTGAAAAACTAAAAGCTCTTGTCCACACAACTGCTGCAGTTATTCGCAAAGATACAGGTGAGAGAGAAATAAAAATGGAAGAAATAGTACCTGGTGATATAATACATTTGGCAGCAGGAGATATGGTACCTGCAGATGTTAGGGTTATTACTTCCAAGGACTTATTCATAAACCAAGCGACCTTGTCAGGAGAATCTGAACCAGTTGAGAAATATCCGGATTTAAAAGAAGAAAAAAGGAAAGCTAAGGATTTAAACCTCTCAGACTTAGAAAATATATGCTTTATGGGTACCAATGTAGTAAGTGGCTCTGCTATTGCTGTAGTTCTTTCAACAGGTGACCGTACTTATTTTGGTTCAATGGCAAAGTCCCTTGTAGGGCATAGGGCAATGACAAGTTTTGAAAAGGGTATTAACAATGTCAGCAAAGTGCTTATCAAGTTTATGGCAGTTATGTTTCCAATTGTTTTTGTGATAAATGGCCTTACAAAGGGTAATTGGTTGGATGCATTGCTTTTTGCCTTGGCTGTAGCTGTTGGACTTACTCCCGAAATGCTTCCAATGATAGTCACTACAAACCTTGCTAAAGGTGCTGTGACAATGGCAAAACATAAGACAATTGTCAAGAGATTAGATGCTATTCAAAATTTCGGAGCAATGGATATACTTTGTACTGATAAGACTGGCACTTTGACATTAAACAAAATAGTTGTAGAAAAACATCTTGATATACATGGAAATGAAGATGACAGAGTTTTAAGACATGCATATCTTAACAGTTATTATCAAACAGGTCTAAGGAACTTGATGGATGTAGCTATTTTAGAGTATGGAGTTGAAAAGGGCTTTAATGGTTTAGATAAAATATACAAAAAAGTTGATGAGATACCCTTTGATTTTGTAAGGCGAAGAATGTCTGTAGTTTTAGAGAGCGAAGGTGGGAAAAGGCAGCTTGTAACGAAAGGCGCCGTTGAAGAAGTGCTTTCCATCTGCGAATACGCTGAGTACAAAGGTGAAGTTGTTCCTTTGACAGATGAAATACGCCAAGAAGTAAGAGAAATGGTAAGAAAATTAAATGAAGACGGAATGAGGGTGCTTGCCGTAGCTCAAAAAAATGATGTTCCACCAGAGGGAGTTTTCAGTGTGGCGGATGAAAGTAAGATGGTTCTCATGGGTTATATAGGTTTTCTAGACCCGCCAAAAGAATCTGCACCTTATGCGATAAAAGCCTTAAAAGAACATGGAGTAGATGTAAAAATTCTTACTGGTGACAATGAAATAGTGACAAAGAAAATCTGTAAAGAAGTGGGGATTGCTGTAGAGAATATTCTATTAGGAAATGAAATAGAGAATATGACAGATGAAGAATTAGCAGAAGTAGCAGAAAAGACGACAATTTTTGCAAAACTTTCTCCTATGCAAAAATCGAGAATAATAAAGGCACTTCAGAGCAAAGGCCACATTGTTGGATATATGGGGGACGGTATCAATGATGCGTCTGCACTAAGAGAAGCCGATGTTGGAATTTCTGTTGACTCTGCAGTAGATATTGCAAAAGAGTCAGCAGATATAATACTTTTAGAAAAAAGTCTTACGGTATTAGAAGAGGGAGTTGTAGAAGGACGCAGAATTTTTGGAAATATTATGAAATACATTGCAATTACATCGAGTTCTAATTTTGGTAATGTATTTTCAGTTTTAGTAGCAAGTGCATTCTTGCCTTTTTTGCCAATGCAGCCATTGCAACTTCTTTTCCTTAATTTAACTTATGATTTGTCAATGACATCAGTGCCTTGGGATACAATGGATAAAGAGTATATACAAAAGCCAAGAAAATGGGATGCTGCAAATATAGGCAATTTCATGGTATGGTTTGGACCTACTAGTTCAATTTTTGATATAACCACTTATGCTTTGATGTTTTTTGTAATTGGTCCGTTGGTTATAGGTGGTTCTTACTTCTTGTTGCCTGAAGCACTTAAACTCCAATTTGTTTCACTTTTCCAAACAGGCTGGTTTGTAGAAAGCTTATGGACGCAAACAATGGTAGTTCACATGCTTAGGACCGAGAAGATTCCTTTTATACAAAGCATTGCTTCATGGCCACTATTACTTTTTACCTCAGCAGCTGTTACAGTAGGAACGATTGTGCCATTTACTTCTTTTGGAGTTAAACTTGGGATGACGCCTCTACCAGCAATATACTTCTTGTTCTTGGCAGCTACGCTTCTTGCATACTTGACTTTGGCGCAATACGTTAAAACGAGATTTGTAAAAAAATTTGGAAGTTTGCTGTAACATTTTTTAGACAACGGATACAGACAAGTAGAAATATATAAAAACATGAGCAGGAGAAATCCTGCTCTTTTTAATACAACACATTAGAAGATTGAAATATTACAACAATGTTACAAAATATAAAATTTTGGTAAACAAAGGAGGGATTTATATTAATATGTAGAAGTAGTAAAATAGGAGGGATAATATGGGGGAGGTCATAAGATTTGATACACATAAGGGTCTATTTGAACAGTCGTGGGGGAGATGTTTAAAAAGGGGCTTAACACCGGATAAAAAGTTAGTAGCGTTGAATAATGTAAAAATTGTTGAAGATAGCAAAAGGTATTCATTAATTAAAGCTTTTCGCAAAAGCATTAAAGATTTGAAAGATATTAATGATTTTAGAAACTTTATATTTTTGTTAACTGATAAAGAAGGTGTAATACTGGAATTAAACTTACCCCATGTCGATATCGATTTTTACTTAAAAAAGGGTATGGTATTAAAAAAAGAAATTGCAGGTACAAATGCAGTATCACTGGCGATAAGAGAGAAGAATATAGCGGTTGTGAGAAAAGAACAGCACTATATTGAAGATTTAAAAAGGTTAAATTGTACTGCTGGGCCTATTTTTGATAAAGAAGGAAATTTGATAGGGATAGTAGACATATCTTCTGAAAATGAGTTTAATGATAATTTAGTCGCAGTAGTATTTTTAATAGCAAGATATATAGAAAGAAATTACCAGGAATTTGAGATGGAAAGAATAAAGAAAAAATTTGACGAAATAGATACAAAGATACTCAAGCTTACGGCAGAAGGGAAAACAGATAAAGAAATTGCAAAAACAATTAATATGTCACTAAGCAATATAAAGTATCATAAAAGGAAAATTTTCAAACTATTAGGAACAAAAAATGTAAAGGATTGTATATACAAGGCAACAAAGTTAGATTTAATATAAGTTTTTATTGTTTTTACATCACTAAATAAGGGACAAAAAATGTTAGATTGTATTTTAGTACAAATTTTAAAGGAGGAAAATCCAGTTTTTATACTAAAGTACAAAAGTAAGGGCTATTTTAGTGGAAATTTATACTTTTGGTCAATTGACAAGATGCTGGAAATAAGATACCATGGATATAGAAGGAACTATCGGTAGTCCTTAGAATTATTAGGAAAGGAGTTGAAAGTGTTAGAAAAAGAGAATATATTTTAGATAATAACATGTTAAAAAATAATACAGGTGGTGTTAATAATGGTAAAAAAGTCTTTAAATATTAAAAAGTTAATTTTATTGTTTGCAATTGCATTGTTTCTTTCAATTTCAACTTTGAGTCCAGCCTCTGCTACCGATTTAAAAATTTCGAATTTAAACAATAAAAAATTAATGGTTAATTCACCCCAAGAATATGAATCTTATTTAATCCAAAAAGCCAATAATAGTAATAGTGAAGAAAAAAATGCTATTATAAATGCGCTATATAAATACAAATCTTTAACAAAAGATAAGCAAGAAAAATTCATTGAAATAATTAATAATAAAGAACTAATGAGGGATGTGTTTAAAGCATTAGGAGATAGCGAAAAAGAAACCTTTTTAGCTGGTGATATAGTAGTTGATAATAGTATTGATAAATTACTAGATAAAAGAGATTATACAATTTCTAGTTCATCAATTGAACTGACTACTGCAACATATAAACGCTGGGTAGAAGTATTTGGAATAACCGTATTTGAAACAACCTCATGGGTTAAGTATGAACATGATAATTATTCGATATTAAGTATAGTTGGATATGATCATGTTGTATCAAGAAATTTATTAGCTCCAGCCTGGTCGTATTCGTGGAGTGGAAAAACTGCTTGGATTTTTGGGGATAAAGCATATTCTACTGCAGATTTAACTATGATAGATTTAGGAATTCCAATCCAGACTGTTCAAGTTGGAGTGTGGGGTGATATTTACAACAATGCTGGAGGATGGGTAAATAAATTATAAAATATTTAAAAGTATTAATTCGCGTGGTGAAGATTAATTTTTCAGAACATTAACTTTTCAAGACGAATAATTAAAGGATTCTGGACATTTAAAGTTTCAGTTTAAATATTTTTGGATGTTGTTTTTATAAATTACTGCATATTACAAAGTTAACGCTTTGTAATATGCAGTAGCATTAATTTTGTAAACTGTATTTATTGCCGTTAAGTAATCAGATTTTTATTAGAGAGGAGATATTAAACCATGTTTAAAAGATTTAATAAATTAAGTAGTAAATCAAAACGAATAATAGGGATAATTATGGGGCTGATAGTAAGTTGTGTTGTAATATTTGTAATTATACTAGAACTCATAAGGATATATGCTGGATAAAGTATGACAAAAGACAAGGGGAGGTTCATCTGTCTGGATTTTAAGCAAAAATATCCACATCCACTGGAAGAAATATAAAAGGGACAAGTAAGAATAACTCGAAACAGTGTCAGGAAATTCCTGCTCTTTTATTTTTTTCTTTAAATGTTGCATTATAAAATCAAAGTATTACAACAATGTTACATAAATATTACAATTTAGTAAAAAGAGGATATTTAGAGATGGATAATGTTTTTAATAATTGTAGCATAGAAATAACCAATAATAAAATTTTTGGTTATTTTGAGCTGAGCAGTATTTATGTTTCTTTTTCAGCTGAATACAAAAGTAGTATCATACACCAGAAATCAAGTTTTTACACTTATGAGGGGGAAGCTATTATAGGGAGTGATGAAGCAACTATTTCTATAGTAATGAACAAAGATTTTATCACGGGTGTGATAGAAGGAAAGGAATTACCATTATACTTTTTGGTAACAAAAACGAATATTCCACAAGCCCAATTAAGTGAGGTTTTTCAAATTTATAATCAAGAATTAAAAAATAAGAATCTTAGCTTAGACGATCTGGTAATGGTTGAGATTTCGGAAGAAAAGGAAATACAAACTATTGGGAACAAAGAATGTGAAGGACTGCATATACAAGGCAACAAAGTTAGATTTAATATAAGTTTTTATTGTCTTACATCACTATAGGGGATAAAAATGTTAGATTGTACTTTAGTACAAATTTTAGAGGATGAAGACCTAGTTTTTGTACTAAAGTACAAAAGTAAGGGTTATTTTAATAAAAATTTATACTTTTGGTCAATTGACAAGATGCTAGAAATAAGATACCATGGATATAGAAGGAACTACCGGTAGTCCTTAGAATTAGTAAAAGGAGGGAGTTAAAAAATAATGGAAATAATGAAAAAAATGTTTTCACTTCTTATTACTTTTTCATTATTGATTGCTGTAACATTTTCTACTTCTTTTGCTATGGTATCAAATTCTAGTGATTCTAAAAATATTCAAAAGCTTGAACCAGAATATATTGCAGACTATGTTACAGTGTACCGTTCTGACTATAGAGAAATCCCTTATGCGTTGAATGTAAATGGTATTCGAGTTGGTACATTGAAACATAAGGTTTGGTATAGTTGGGAGGAGACATGGGAAATAAATGCAGTAACAGGGCAAAAAATACGTTTAGTATCAAAAACCAATCCAGTAATTAATGACGCTGTTTATTACATTCAATTAAACCTTGCAAAAGGAGCTGTGTTAAAAGAAATCCTTGCACCAGATGGTTCTTATTACAGAACACTTACACGCATAGAATATACTGAGCCTAATACAGGTTTATCTATAGTTAGAGAAGAATATCATACGACATTTAGCAGTTCTTTACCGACTTATTAATGGCACATAAAAATTAAATAGAGGGGTGGCATTTGATGAAAAGGAATATCATTATACTTTCTCTTCTATCATTCCTTTTTCTTTTTTTTATTGGGTGTGATTTTAATAATACTGATGAGGAATTGTTAAAGGAAGTAAAAGCAATAGAAGAATTGAACAACAAGTATGCGAATTGGTATTTGACTACGGACGATTATATTAAAAAAGTGAAGGAGGTTGCAAAATTTACAAAAGAATTTTATGAAAATAGATTATATGAAGGTCAGTTAATAATAACGTATGATCCAGCATGGGTTCTTTTCCCAGAAGCTATAAATATGGTAAAAGGGAAAAATACCGCCCTTTTTACGGAAGAGGAGTTAAAAAAACTTAGAGATATTATTAAACCTGCAAAAACTGAAGTAGAAGTACAAATTTCAAAAGTATACAACGAGGGTGGAAATAAATATATTTTTTCAAAGGGAAAAGCAGTAACGACTTATAAAGGATATACTATTTATAACTATTACTTACGAAAATATACTTTTGTAAAAGAAGAAAAAGAATGGAAAATAAAAAGAATAGATACAGAACTTGACGGTGGAACTCGTGTGCAAGAAAAAAAAGCTACTTTTAGAGGAGAACCTGTTGAGTTTTTGATAAAATTTAATCCGCTGCAAAGTGATTAAGCTATAGAAATTTTATACCGTAAAGATATAAAAAGTCAGAATAAGTCCTTAGAATTTATGAAGTTAATGGTGGTAAAATGAGTAAAAAAGCAAAGATTATTTTATGGGTTTTGTTAATTTATTTTTCTGCTATTTTAATTAAAAATTGGTATGATTATAGAGTAAAGACTATTGATGAAGCGATTGGGTTTAACCTTGATAGTGTTTACAAAGTAGAAATATTAAAGGACGGACAATCTAACGTAACAGAAAATGAAGAAAAAATTAAGGAACTAACCAGATGGCTAAGAGAATATAAATATAAGATGAATAGTCATTTAAAGGGGAGAGTAGATTTTTCTTATTATGCAATCAATTTTTATTGCCATGATAAAAGTGGATTTGTAGCCTTTGATGAAAAAGATAAGAAAAACATGATCATAATAAATGGATATACCTATGAAATCGTTAATGGGCCGATTGAAGATAGTTATTTGCAGCATTTTTGGCAATCTATTAAGTAAAAAATAGTAAACAAATTTTTATATTTCAGACAAATGGGAGGGTTCCCTTTGTCTGAAATATAAAAAGCCCGGACAAAAAGCACTGTCCGGGCTTTATTTATAAATTGTGAAAACAAGAGAATATCCTACGGCGAATGAAAGTAAATTAATGAAGTAATTTGACATAATAATAGAATTAAAGTAAAATGGTGCCATGGGATGAAAAATCATTATAACTATCAGAGGAATTATAAGAGCTAATAAATACCTATAATTTACTGAGTATTTGCCTTATTTTTTATTTTTATCTAAAAAATATAGAATAATCAGTAAAATTCCAAATGCGAAATAAACTATTACAAAAGTGTACATGTTGAGTTGGGGATTGTATGTGATTGATGATTTGGGATATTGCTATAGTGTTAATTGAAAATTTCCAAAAAATAAATCGGACAAGAGGAACTGTCCCCGTTGAGAAATTTTACAAAATATTTCTATGAGGGGAGATTATGAAAAGGATGAGGTATTTTTTATTGACAGTGTTAATAGTAGGGTCATTGATTTTGATGTCCTGCTCTAATGAATACGCAAATTTGGAGAAGTATCAATTCAATAAAAGTTCTGACCCCAAGTTAGTTTATGCAGATGAGAATAAAGTCATTATTAACGATGGAGAAGATATGGTTGTTGAATCGAGAGGGAATTTCTACAGGTTACCTATAAAATTAAATCTTGGGATAGAATATAATGTCCCCATCTGTCAAGACAATTTTTTCAAAAATCTAAGTTAGATTTTTTGCACCTCCTTTATTTTGATAATTTTATATAAAATGTAAGTTAGATACATAAACTGAAGTTATTTGAGTGTATAGTCTTATTACAATAGATGCATACAGCTATGTCAAGCATAAACATATCATAGTAACCACTGATGCATCAAGGCATGGAATGAAAAGCTCACCACAGGGAGCATGTTATAAATGCCACAGATTTAACCAACTTGCACAAGAATATTAGATTTTCTGTAGTAATATTCAGCAGGTGTTCTATTCTCTAATGACTGGTGTGGTCTCCTGTTGTTGTAGTATTCAATATATTCTTGTGTTATTTTTCTTAGCTGATGCCCAGTTTCGCAGTCTTCTAGGTAAAGCTTCTCCCCCTTGTAGCTCCTGAAAAATCGTTCTATACGATGATTGTCCAATGCCCTACCTTTACTATCCATAGATATTTTTATTTTATTTTCTTTCAGCAAGTTTATATAGTCTTCACAAGTAAACTGTGAACCTTGGTCACTGTTTATGATTTCTGGTGCTCCATGCCGCTTTATGGCTTTTTTGAGTGTATCAATGACGAATGTATGTTCAAGTGTACTAGACAGCCCATATCCTACAATATACCTGGAATACCAGTCTATAATAGCTACTAAATACATAAAGCCTCGCTTCATCCGACAATATGTTATATCTATTGACCATACTTGATTAGGATGATCAATGTTTAGTCCTTTTAATAAGTATGGATATAGGTATTTGCTATGCAGTCTCTTACTAAGATTTGGTCCAGGGCAAAATCCGTGTATGCCCATCTCCCGCGTGTAACGGCGAGTCCTTTTACGGTTGATAAGAATTCCATAATCCCTCCTTAGTATAGTTGTCATTCTGCGATATCCATATTCGGGATGGGCTGTATAGACCTCATCAATGATACGCTTAATCATGTATTCTTCATCGCTTGTTGGTACAGGCTTGTAATAAAGGTTTGTGCGATTAATACTTAAGAGCTCAGCCTGTCTGCTAATACTAAGCTTTTTATCACCCCTATCAATCATTTTCATGCGTTCCTCACGAGATTTAGAATTGGCCAGATTTTTTTTTAAGCCAGGCATTCTCATAAGAGAGCTGCCCTATTTGTTTCAATAATTCCTCCTTCTCCTTTTCATATGATTTTTTGACCTTTTCTAACTCGTCGGTTTCTTTGCTAAACACCTTTGCTGCATTATTGACAAATTCTGCTTTCCAGCGACTAATCATATTCGGATGTATTTCATATTCAGCAGATATTTCATTAAGCGTTTTTTCTTCTCGTAATACATCTAATACAATTTTTGCTTTTTGTTCTGGTGTAAAATTTCTTCTCTTATTCATAACTATATTCTAACTTATTTTTGACTTTTTGTCTGTCTAGTTTTCTGGTATCATTATAAGAGCAAGGGGAACCTAAATTAGTTACAAATGGGTACTTGTTATCTGTAGATGAAAATAGCAATGTATATTTTTACAGAAATATAAACATAAAAACCACGAAAATATATAAGGTGGACAAAAATGGAAGAGAAAAAGAAATAGCTTTAATTGACAAACCTAATGAATTGATAAAGAGAGGGAGTGAAGCAGTTATTTTTGTTACAGCAGCTACTGATAAACAATTTTTAGAAAACAATATAGAATTTATAAATTTGATAACGGGGAAACGCACTGCTTTATCAGGAAATCTCAACGACATGGTTTCTTTACTGTATGATAGAGGAAATATTGCAATAGTTTTTTATAGAGATGGAAGAGCGCAAATAGTTGATACGAGGACAGGGAAAATAGAGCTTATAGAAAATTTTGACAAATACGTGCTTTCAGATTTAAAAATGACATTAGGATTAAATGTTTATAAAAATTACCCTAGTACAAATTTAGGTGATTGCAAAATGAGATAAATATTAGAGTAAAAAAGTTACATTACAAGGAACAAAATAAAGAAATTACATTTTAAAGGCACACTCAAGACGGAAAAAGAGAAATGGAAGAAAGATACAAATTCAAAAAAGACAATACTTAACACACCTTTTTAATGTAAAAAGATGACAAACAAATCAAATCATAAGAACAAGTTATCAAGCCAAAAGTTTTTTCAAAGATAAAGGATGTTCAAAAGTACCAAGCTTTGCAGTAATAATTAAACCAATATGTTGAGTGATAGCCCCAAGAAAAACATCAGCTTTGATAGACCTAGTATTTATGAGTTTAAAGCTATCAACAGCGATAGAACTTTTTAAAAGAGAAATAGATTTTTCAATAATAGGGCGTTTTTCATAAAGTTTGGACCACTTTTTAGAGTTACGAGGGAAAAAAGTATTTT
This sequence comes from Thermoanaerobacter kivui, assembly GCF_000763575.1. Lineage (NCBI taxonomy): Bacteria > Bacillati > Bacillota > Clostridia > Thermoanaerobacterales > Thermoanaerobacteraceae > Thermoanaerobacter > Thermoanaerobacter kivui. The sequence continues at coordinate 2,147,431 of NZ_CP009170.1, read as the reverse complement.
TTCTAAAATCAATATCAAGGGTAGTATAGAATATTCTGCCACATTTAGAAGAGGTACAGGGGTTATCACATTGAAGGATATAAGTAGTTTTACCATTTAGTCTAACTTTTTTGGACATAGGGCAAAGCCATTTAATTCTGGTAGCTCTACCTTTTTCCCGAACGATGCCATCATAGGACATTTTAAGAGAAGGGTCACGGGGGCAGGTAGGGATACCATCAGAGTTAAAAGTAGGCTGAGGTAAGTTTTTAGAATTTCGAGGGTTAATAGGGATAATAGGGATTATGCCAAGCTTTGAGAACAAGTATTTATAATTATCAAAAGAATCAAACCCAGCGTCACCTAAGAAGTATCTATAAGAGAAAATAGGATGTAAATTAAAGAATTCCTTAAGAGAAGGGATTAAAGTTTTAGAATCGTACAAATCTTTAGACTCGGCAGCAGATTTAGCAGTATTGACATTTAAAGAATCATCGTCATAGAAACTAATATGCTGAATAATGCCTAAGCCATTAGTGAGGATGGTAGCTTTGATAGAGTAACAATAATGGCCATTAATATAAGAGAATTTAGCATCAGGATTAGAGTGAGCGAACTTAGGCATTTTAGAACAAGCATAAGAGTGGGCATCAAAATCAGGATTAGATTTAGAGAACTTTTTAATATTTCTATAAAGGGAATCAAAGAACTTAGGATTATTTTTTCTCTGACATAAGGTTCAAAGCCAGTAGTATCAGCGATGAGGATATTAGAAAGTGAAGGATTAATAGCCTGACAAATAGGCTCAGTTAAATTAACAAGATTATTGAAGAAATTCTCCAAATCTTTGAGGAAAATGGATTTAAATCTAGAGAATTGAGAAGGATGAGGGACTCTTTTAAAGCCACAAAGCTCTCTTAATTCTTTAGATAGCTTAAGAACATGGACAAGGAGTTTTAAAGTAGGGATAGAGAGAATTTTTTGGATAATCAAAGCAGTGAGCATAGATTCAAGAGAAAAATCCCTATGACGCCCGAAGTGAGAATAATAATGGGCGTAAAAAGAAGGTGGAATAAGTTCAGATAAATCAATAAAGGAATCAAATAGTTTAATAAACTTGGGTTTATCTTCTTCAAAGAAGGATTGAACATCATCGTAAATATCGGAGAGAGAAAGTTGTTTAGCTTTGATTTTCATAGGATTTCCTCCATTTCTTTTTGGGATTTGGTTCTCTATATAAATTCGACAAAAGTGGAGGAATTCCTTTGAAAATATATAGCAGAATCCCTTAATCCATAAGGATTTTAGATTCTGCAAAGACCTACTAGTACAAATTTTAAAGGAGGAAAATCCAGTTTTTATACTAAAGTACAAAAGTAAGGGTTATTTTAATAAAAATTTATACTTTTGGTCAATTGACAAGATGCTAGAAATAAGATACCATGGATATAGAAGGAACTACCGGTAGTCCTTAGAATTATTAGGAAAGGAGTTGAAAGTGTTAAGAGAGGGAAGGAATTTGAGAAATGCTTTTTGCTTACGACCAAGATTTTAAGGTAGGAGGATGAGATTAAATGAAAAGGATAGTGACAGTATTACTTACTTTGATATTAATATTTTCAACAACAGTTGTATTTGGAGCGACTGATAATATAACAAGCAAGGATTATCCTTTACATGTTTCCAATAAAATAAAACTAAAAGATATTTATGTGACAGTGCCGTTTGACCTTTCTAAAGTAAAATTAGAAAGGATAGAAAAAGGTAATTCTGTGAGAGTTGAAATCAGGGATAAAAGTACAGGTGAGCTTTTAGAGGCATATGGAGAAAAAGTTGAACCTGTTATTACTGATGTTGAAGCAAAAAATTTTGTGTTCCCACAAAATTCTGGCATTTATACTACTCACACGATATACAAAGAAAGAACAGATGGAGCTGCTGTTTCAAGATTGTACACAGTTTTGACAATTTATACTTATGGGTCTTTTAGACAAATTGATAAGGTAAATTATACTTATTGGGTGGAAGCAAGTAGTGGCCCCTGGGAATTAAGAGATAAATATGCTATTACTATTTCTAGAACAGGTAGTTTTCCTACAACAGCAATAGAAACAACTGGTACAGCTACTATTGTAGTAACAACGAATGCGACTGTAACTGGTTCCTTTTCTATCGAATATCTAAAATCAATTGGATTTACTGTTAGTTATGTTAATAATAATGTGTATTATTTAAGGAAAAATATTTCACTTACCTATGTTTATAGTGTGTATTAGAAATTGGACAAATAAAACAATTTTTCTTTTTTCTCATCTTATTCTAGAGAATGGTATTTGTTTTTGATACAACTACTACTTATGGCATTAAGGGAGGCACCTCCTTTTTCTGGAAAAATTCTTATTTCAATACTTTGGAGACTATAGAGATGCGAATTTAAGGTCTTAGTTTGACGTTACATTTAACATGTGGGGGTAATAACATGGGAGATTATTCTCAAATTTTAGATCAAATTTCTAATGCTTTAAATGGCATTCGTGCAGAAGTTGGGAATGTATCTTCTGAAGTTTTTTTCACGCATCACCGTATAGGAGATATAGTAAGTCTTCTTAATATAACTAACATTTTGTTAGTTATATTAATTATTGTTTTGAGTATAAATACATATATAAATTGGAAGAAATACAGGGGTAATAGATAAGATTTGTAATAATAATTATTGGCAGTTTCACATTTGCAATTAATTATGGGAATATCAATAAAGAAGTGAAGTTTAATGGGGAGAAATATTATTATAGTTTTTTTGCTGTTATTGATGTTTTCTTCATTTTTTACTGGATGTGGGATATTTGACAATAGCAGTGAAGAATTGTTAAGAGAAGTAAAAGCAATAGAGGAACTGAGTAATAAATATGCAAACTTTTATCTGAGTACAGATACTTATATCGAAAAGGTAAAAGAAGTTGCAAAATTTGCAGATGAATTTAATGAGGCAGAGCTAATAATAACTTATAGGCCGAAACTCGAGCTTTTCCCTGATGCTATAAACATGGTAAAAAGGAAAAATTTAGCCTTACTTACAGAAGAACAATTAAAAGAAATTAGAAATACTCTTAAGCCTGTTAAAACAGAAATAGAGGTACAGATTTCAAAAGTTTATGATGATGGCAAAAACAAATACATTTTTTCAAAGGGGAAAGTAGTAACAACTTATAAAGGACATTTTTATTACGATTATTATTTACGGAAATATACCTTTATAAATGAGGGAAATGAATGGAAAATAATGGACATAAATACTCAACTTTATGGTAGAAATTACAAGCAGGTGGAAAATGTTACTTATAGAAATGAACCTATTGAGTTCCTAATAAAGTTCAATCAATAATTTTTGTAATATTGCCTTACTATTTCTAAAGCAAAGGGGACGGTTCCCTTTGTCTGAAATTTAAAAAGCCCGAACAGAAAAGCACTGTCTGGGCTTTATTTATAAATTGTGAAAACAAGAGAATATCCTACGGCGATGGAAAGTAAATTAATGAAGTAATTTGACATAATAATAGAATTAAAGTAAAATGGTGCCATTGGATACAAAATCATTATAACTATCAGTGGAATTATAAGAGCTAATAGATACCTATAATTTACTGAGTATTTGCCTTATTTTTTATTTTTATTTAAAAAATATAGAATAATCAGTAAAATTCCAAATGCGAAATAAACTGTTACAAAAGTATATATGTTAAGTTGGGGATTGTATGTAACTGATGATTTTGGATATTTCTATAGTGTTAATTGAAAATTTCTAAAAAATAAATCGGACAAGAGGAACCGTTCCTGTTGTCTGTTCTAGTATGGATTTTATTTATTTACCTAATTATCATGCTGACATTGGTGGAGATATTTTACTTTCGGACATAATTTATAGGCACAACAATAATGAATTGGCAAGATATGTAGCTAAATTATCAGTTGATTTTATTGTAGCTTCTTTGGCTTATCAATATAAATTAGGATTCCCTACGAGCTTTGTTATAGATCGCTTTACAAACACATTAATATCATGGTTTAATAATAACTATTTACAAGATACTTATACGGGAGCGTGGATGTGGAAAGCCTGGAGCAATTATGAGAATGTTTATGTAATTTATGTGACATTAGTAGATTATTCTGATGGAACTTATACAAAACCTATAAAAGTCCAAACATTAGAGATTGGAATGGAATACGGGACTACAGTTGAATATTATTACTAAAGGAGAATATCTATGAGGAGATTATTATTATGTTGGCGGTATGGTTTAATGCCATTTTAATTCTACTCGAATCTTTATATCAAGTGGTACTTTATATTTACAAATTGTCTGATAGAGATAAAATTCCTCCTCTAATAATCAATTTTGTAGAAAAGCGAAAAATGTTTTTTAGTAGTTGGCGCAAAGTTCCTCTAGACGATGGGATTATATATAAAATGATTGGCAGGTCAAAAGTTAGGACATTTGTGTGGTTTATAGTTGGGATATTATTTTATGTTCATGCTAAAGGAAGAGGCGGTGAGATTGGAACTTATGTAATTTTTACAACTGTAATGTTCACAAATGTTTTAAAGCAAATTTACTTTTATAAGTATAAAAAATCTTTGAAAGGTGAAAAATTTTCTAAGGTGTTGCGAAGCATTATAGAAATAGAAATATGTATGTACAACCTAGCCTTTGATATACCGATAGAAAAGAATAGTATATATGAAGTCATAAAAGATACATGGGTGAATATATTTGGCAGCATGTCTGTCATAATATTGGTATTTTTCGCTTCATATTTCGGAGTATTAGAAAAAGTTAGTATGCTGGTTATAATAATTTATTTAGCTGCTATTTTGAGTAAAAGATTTATTATGGTGCGAACTTAAAACTGCTGAGGCTGAATTTCTATTTTAGATCAGTATGTAGAAAAGAGTAAAAACCCTCAGACAAAAGGAACCGTCCCCTTTGTCTGACTTTGTCTGAGGGTTTTCGTTATTGAGATTTTTCATTTTCTAAATTAATTTCTTTAGAGATTTCATAAAGCATTTGAGGTGTTAGTCTCATATCAAAATGAGTTAATTCATAATATTTTGTGGCTTTTCCATCACTGGATATTTCCATACTTGCTTTTACAAGCCCTGCTTCTTCTAATTTGCGAAGATGGATGTATAAAAGAGGTCTGCTTATGCCTAAAGGGAGTGAAGGTGGCATACAGAGGAAGGGTACAACATAAAAATATTACAGCAATGTTACAGAAATATTACAATTTGGTAAACAGAGGAGGAATTTAGGAAAGAGATGTAGAAGTAATATATATCAGTTAAAGATTTTGCAAATTATGAGGTGAGGCTATGAAAAGGATGAGGTATTTTTTATTGACAGTGTTAATAGTAGGGTCATTGATTTTGGCATCCTGCTCTAATGAATATACAAATTTGGAGGAGTATCAATTCACTAAAAATTCTGACCCAAAGTTAGTTTATGCAGATGAGAACAAAATCATCATTGAAGATGGAGAAAACCTGGTTTTAGAGTCAAAAGGGAATTTTTATAAACTTCCCACAAAACTTGATTTAAAAAAAGGTGAAATCATAATGTTGTTAAGCACAGAAGGGAATTATGCTTTGACAGGAAAAATTGACAAAGACAAGTTTTATGCCGTAAACATTGTAAATTTAATAAAAGGGAATAAGCTGGCAGTAGAGTATGCAGCTGTTAAGTACATGATTTCAAGCCAATATTCGCTGCTGCCAAATGAGCAATATTTTGCATATGTTGATAAAGATGAAAAGGACAGCGATATGACGATCAAGATGGTGGATTTGACTGCTTTTAAAACTTATGATGTGAAAGTAGATATGCCTGTTACAAATGTTATAGCAGTAAAAAATGGTAGTAGTTATCAGATATATTTTGAAAGCTTAGGAAAAGTATACAAAAAGCTTAATGAGGGAAAACCCACCTTCATTGCAAATGGGTATTTGCTATATGTGGACGAAAATGGAAACATATATTTGTACAAGAACATAAATATAAAGACAACAAAAATATATAAAATAGATAAAAATGGAAATGAAAAAGAGATAGCTTCATTAGATAAGCCCAGCTTATTGGTGAGGAAAAACGGGGATGTGGTTACTTTTATCACGGCCAACGATAAAGAATTTAAGTCATATGATATGGATTTAATCAATTTAAAAATGTCAAAGCACACCATAATACCAAATGCTTCGGAAAACTTAAATTATGACATGCCGTTATTTTATAAAAGAGGCAGTATTGCCGTAATTTTCTACAAAGAAGGGAAAGCCGAAATGATTGATACAAAAAACGGAAATACAATAGCTTTAAAGAATTTTGAAAAATATATACTTCCCAATTCAAATATAGAATTTGGCTTTAACATTTACGAGAATCAAGCTATTGGATTTAACAAAATTGTACAGCTCAAAAAACAAGAAAATAACGTAAAGCTTTTATTAGTGGATGCGAACAACAAAGTTTTAAAAAAAATTGCTGAGCAGCAGCTAAAGTAATCTAATTAGTGGATTTTTTATATTAATAGAAAGTCTGATGCAAGGTGAGTAAGGTGAGGAAGGGGTTTAATGTACTATTGCCTTTTTAGGCTATCCGAAGACAAAGGGGACGGTTCTTTTGTCTGCAGACAAAAGAACCGTCCGAAATTGCTGAAAAAGCCCTGTTTTATGGTGCTATTGCGGTTAATTTTGATGCAATAAAAGACAACCATATTCTTCATTCCTTTAAATATGTATATAAAAGTGCAGGTATTTCACGTAAAAAACCATAAGCTTCATCACTCAACATATATCTTTTTAAGAAGACCCCAGAATAACTTGCATCTATTCCAATACGCTTTGCTATTACACTTGCCCTTTTTAAATGAAATTTATTTGAAATAATTATTGCTGTTTTTAATGAATTTTTATCCATAATTTTCTTGGAAAAAAATAAATTTTCATATGTAGAAAGAGATTTATTATCAGTTAAAATAATCTTTTCAGGTATGCCATTTTTTAAAAGATATTCTTTTCCTGCCTCAGCTTCCGAAATATTCTCTCCAGGACCTTTTCCTCCAGAGACTATTATATACTTACCATACCCTTCTTTATAAAGTCTCAAAGCCTCATCAAGCCTTTCTTTGAAAAAAGGACTTGGCGTCTTTCCATATACTGCACAGCCTAAAACTATTATCACATCAGATTTTTTTGGTTTTTCATAAAGTGAAAAAGAAATTATCTGATATTCTAATGTTATTACCACTGTAACAAAAATTACTATTAAAATCCCTATAAACCTCAATAATAATTTCATTAAACTTTCCTCCAGAAAATTATTATAATAAAATCCTTTATATCATTATACAACATATATCCTATTACTAAAACAATTCTTCACAATACACTTATAAATAACCAGTTTTTGATGAAATAAAATTATGAACTTTTTACTTAGTCACGCGTTTAATTTGTAGAAGGGTGGGCAGGTGATGGAAGAGAAAGAACTAATATATAAAGCAAAAAATGGTAATAAATATGCTCTAAATGAGTTACTCTCCCAAAACTATAATACTTTATTAGGATATTGCATTAAAATGACAGGTAAACCGATGCTTGCCCAGGATATAGTACAGGAAACAATGCTCAAAGCTATTTTAAATATTAAAAATTTTACTCCTGAAGTCAAGTTCTCAACATGGCTTTTAAAAATCGCAACTAATACATTTAAAGATTATTTAAAAAAACACAAAAATATTGAACTTGTAGAAGAAATATTTTCAAATACTGAAGAAGATGTAGAAGAGACCGCTATGACAAATATTCAATACAGCGAACTAATGAATATTTTAATGAAACTGCCTTATGAGAAAAGAGCAGTATTCATTTTAAAACACTATTATGGATATAAATACCAAGAAATTGCGAAAATAATGGACTGCTCTGTTGGCACAGTACGGTCACGTTTACACAATGCTATAAAAGAAATAATGTCAGAAATGGGAAGAAGGGGTATATTGTGAAAAGAGAATGTAAAAAAATACAAGACAAAATAATTGATATTCACTACAATGAACTTAGTGACAATACAGAAGTAATTTCACATATTGAAAATTGCAATGACTGTTATACATTCAAAAAAAATTTAAAACTAACATTAAATTACATGGATACCTTAGATGTTAAAATTGATATGTCAGACTTGCAAGTAAATATCGCAGAAATTATAGAAAAGGCAGAGCAAATAAGAAATAAACGAAAAGATAGACTTGAATTGCTTATTTTTATAACCACATCAATAATTTTCTTAATATCATCAGTATTATTTATGGCAAATCTGGATCTTAGGTTGCTACTATACACGCAAATTTTCCTTTATTTCAATCTGCCATTAATCTTAATACCCTTTTACAAATTAAAGACTTCAAGGAGATGATAAAATGTCCAAAAACACATTAATTTTAATAATTGTAATACCCCTATTATTTCTTCAAGCTTTATGGATTTTTATGGATGCAAAAAAACGTGGTGAAAAATACTACTGGGTATGGGGGATTTTTGGACTCCTAAATATACCTACCTCTTTAATCATATACCTTTTTGTAACAAGGTATGGATATCTTAAATGTCCTAATTGTGGAAAAACAGTAAGAAATGATTACAAATTCTGTCCTTATTGTGGTACTTCTTTAAAGAAAACATGTCCAAAATGTGGAGCCGAAATAAAAGATGATTGGAAATACTGTCCTGAATGTTCAACAAAATTAAAATAATCTGAGGAGGTCTAGATTAATGATTGATAAATTAAGCAATCCTGAATTAATAAAACTACTTCTTCCTTTAGCTATAATCCAGTTAGGACTTACTGTATTTTCAATTTACAGACTTTCAAAAGACAAAGTTAAATATCTTCCAAAATGGGCATGGTTTTTAATTATAATCTTTGGAGAAATATTAGGTTGCTTGATATTTTTAACTATAGGCAGGGAGAGAGAATAACATGATAAAAGTTTTTAATCTAACAAAAAAATACGGTAAATATGAAGTTTTAAAAGGGATAAGTTTTGAAGTTGAAAAAGGAAATATTTACGGCTTATTAGGGCGAAATGGTGCTGGTAAAACTACCACAATGAACATTTTAACAGGGCTTATTGATTATGATGAGGGAGAAATATATATAAATGGTAAAATGTTAAATAGAAATAATAGGAAACTAATTGACGAAATAGGATACCTTCCTGAAAATCCTACTTTTTATAACTACATGACTGGCAGCGAATACCTGTATTTTATAAGCAAAATAAGAGGTATTCCTCATCAAAAAGCTAGCACAGAAGTGGAAGAACTCCTTAATACAGTTAAATTAAAAGAAGCCGCCAACAAAAAAATACAAGGTTATTCAAGAGGAATGAAGCAAAAATTAGGACTGGCGGTGGCTCTTTTAGATAACCCTGAAATAATTTTTTTAGATGAACCTACATCTGCCTTAGATCCAGAAAGCAGATATGATATACTTAATCAAATCTTGGAAATGAAGAAAAATGGAAAAACCATATTCTTATCTACCCATATATTAAGTGATGCTGAGAGAGTTTGCGACTATGTTGGCATACTTGATAAAGGTAAAATTATCTTTTCAGGAAGATTAAAAGAATTAAAGCAAAAATATATTCAGCCTGTGTATGATATTGTCTTTGAAAATTTACCTACCAATGCTGAAGAAAAACTTAATAATGTAAAATGGATTGATGATATTAAAATAGAGAATGATATTATAAGTATTTACGTAAATGACATTGAAGCAGCAAAAAAGAATATCCTCAATGAAATATCAAAACTTAGTATACCTGTTATATCACTGCAAAGAAGAGAAAATACTCTAGAGGACATATTTATAAGGATGGTGAAGCAAAATGAACACCTTTAAAGCATATCTGAAAAAGGAAATAATAGAATCGTGGAGGCATTACAAATATCTAATACTTCTAATTGGCATTGTTCTATTTGCTATACTTGATCCTATAATCCTTAAATTGCTTCCAGAAATGCTTAAAAATGAAATAAATGGTGATTTAGCTTCTTTAATACAAATTGATATGAAATCTGCAGTACAAAATTATATAAAGGATTTAAATCAAATATCATTACTGATAGTGCTTTTAACACTCATGGGAACCCTAAGTGAAGAAGTGTCTTCACAAAAATTAGTATTCCCTTATTCTAAAGGTGCTAACCTTTCAGCTATTGTCATATCAAAAATACTTCATTATTCCGTTACTTTGTCAATTTTCATAATAACTGGATTTGCTATTAACTACTATTACGCAACAACACTTTTCCATAACAACGTCATAGCTTTCAATAAAATATTAATATCATCTATCTTAATGTCAACTTATTATATTTTCACAATAACATTGCTTATATTTTTGAGTAGCATTTTGAAAAAAGGTATAATAGCTGCATTATCAGTATTAATACTTCATATAGTCTCAGCAATATTAGTAAATATTGATAAAATAGCTAAATTTATTCCCTACAACTTAATCTCACTTGCGAATTCCTTTAGTACAGAAAATAATTTAACTACAATTATATCGGCAATACTATATTGCATAATATTGTTCATATTTACAATGAAAATAATGAAACAAAATTGAAATAATATAACTTCTTCCCGAACAAGGAGATGGTTTTTTTGTTTCATATTGGAATAAGACAAAAGAACCGTCCCCTTGTCTTTTATAAAGAGAGGCTATATTTAATCCTCTATTTTTTATTTTTTCTGTGGTATAATGTACTAAAGATTTTGTGTGCTAAAGGGGAAGTATAAAATGGATAAAAAAGAGATTGCGAATGTTTTAAACAATATAGGGTTATTGCTGGAGCTTAAAGGGGAAAATCCTTTTAAGTCGAGAGCTTATTATAATGCTGCGAGGACAATAGAATTATTAGATGAAGATATAGAAATCCTTGTTAAAGAGGATAGATTAAAAGACATAAAAGGGATAGGGGAGGCAATTAATAAAAAGATTACGGAGCTAGTTTTAACAGGTAAAATGAAATATTATGAGGATTTAAAAGCCTCTATTCCTGAAGGGCTTGTTGAAATGCTTAAAATTCCCGGTCTTGGTCCAAAAAAGATAAAGACTATATACGAAAAATTGAATATTACCACAATTAGAGAGTTGGAATATGCTTGTATAGAAAATAGATTGATAGACCTTGCGGGTTTTGGGGAAAAAACTCAAAAGAAAATTTTGGAAGGGATACAGTTTGTAAAGCAATTCAGCGGTCAGCATTTATATCCAGAAGCTTACACAGAAGCGCTTAAATTAAAGGAATATTTAGATATGACTAAAACTGCATTAGTGACGGAAATTGCAGGTAGTTTACGAAGGAAAAAAGAGATAGTAAAAGATATTGATATTTTGGCTGCGGCATCAGATTCCTCAAAAGTTATGGAAGCCTTTGTAAATTACCAAGATGTAAGGGAAGTTATAGCAAAAGGAGATACAAAAACCAGTGTCACTTTAAAGTCGGGTATAAATACAGATTTAAGAGTTGTAACGGAAAAAGAATTTCCTTATGCACTTCACCACTTTACAGGCAGCAAAGAGCACAATACTGCAATGAGGCATAAGGCGAAGCAAATGGGTATCAAAATGAATGAATACGGCCTTTTTAAAGGAGACAAACTTATAGAATGTAAAAGCGAAGAGGAGGTATTTAATAAATTAGGACTTTTATATATTCCTCCTGAATTAAGAGAAAACATGGGAGAAATAGAAGCGGCAGAAAAAGGTGAGCTTCCGAAATTAATAGAAGAAAAAGATATAAAAGGAGTTTTCCACGTTCATACGACTTACAGTGATGGGACTAATACTCTTGTAGAAATGGTAGAGGCGGCGAGAAAATTTGGGTATAAGTATATAGGCATCACAGACCACAGCAAATCTGCTTTTTATGCAGGAGGACTCAAAGAAGAAGACTTAGTAAGGCAATGGGAGGAAATAGAAGAGTTAAGTAAGAAATATAACGATATAGTCATATTTAAAGGAATAGAGTCTGATATACTGCCTGATGGTTCTTTAGATTATGAAGAAGAAATATTAAAACAATTCGATTTTGTGATTGCTTCTATTCATTCAAATTTTAGGATGAGCAAAGAAGACATGACAAAGAGAATTATAAAAGCCATAGAAAATAAATATACAACTATAATAGGGCATGTCACAGGAAGGCTTCTTTTAGCGAGAGACAGTTATGAAATCGATATATATGAAGTGATAGAAGCAGCAGGCCATTATGGCAAGATAATTGAGATAAACGCAACCCCTTATAGGCTTGACTTAGACTGGCGGTATGTAAAGCATGCAAAAGAAAAAGGAGTAAAACTTGCGATATGTCCTGATGCCCATGGCGTAGAGGGCTTAAATGATATAAAGTATGGGGTGGGAATTGCTAGAAAAGGCTGGTTAGAGGCAAAAGATGTAATAAACACTTATGAAGTTCATGAAATCTACAAATTATTCCAATTGAAGTGAGATGAATAAAGCAATGGGTAGTAAAGGAATAATGAGTTAGCCTAAAGGCGGCTTTTTGCTTTTGAAAGATGCAAAATAGAAGGTAGCTTTTATTAATAGATGCAAGCAACAAAATTTTAAAAACGATTGCTGAACAGGAAATAAATGAGCAGGCAAAACGATAAATTCATAAATAAAAGAGACGATAGCTGGATGTATGTCCTTCCACAGCACCGACTTGCTATCGTCTCTTTAGTTTACCGAAAGATGTTTACCGCCATTTTTTGTTTTGTAAGTATTCATGGATGGAACGAGTTGCTTTTTTTCCGGCACCCATGGCCAAAATCACAGTAGCTGAACCTGTTACAATATCGCCTCCAGCCCATACCCCTTCTCTGGAAGTCCGTCCCTCCTCATCCACAGCGATATAACCGTGTTTTGTAAGTTCTAAGCCTTCAGTGGCTTTGTGAGGAGGGGATTAGGGCCAGTACCTATGGCGATTACTACCGTCTCAACATCCATAATAAATTCAGAACCCATTATAGGAACTGGACGGCGACGACCCGAAGCGTCAGGTTCTCCAAGTTCCATGCGGATGCACTCAATACCTTTGACCCAACCATTTTCGTTACCTATTATTCTCACTGGATTTGTGAGGAAATCGAATATAATACCTTCCTCTTTAGCGTTCTCGAATTCTTCTTTTCTTGCGGGCATTTCTTCCTCAGAACGGCGATACACAATATGAACCTCGTCAGCTCCCATTCTTATGGCAGACCTGGCTGCATCCATAGCTACATTGCCACCCCCTATTACTGCTACTTTTTTACCTACCTTTATGGGGGTGTCAGTGTTGGGAAAAGAATAGGCTTTCATCAGGTTTATCCTGGTTAGAAACTCGTTGGCTGAATACACATCCAGGTAGTTTTCACCAGGTATGCCCATAAATTTCGGGAGGCCAGCTCCAGTGCCGATAAAGACAGCCTCATACCCCATTTCAAAAAGGTCGTCTATCGTTAAAACTTTGCCCATAACCATGTTAGTTTTAATTTCTACGCCCAGCTGTTGTATAAACTCTACTTCTTGTTCCACTATAATTTTTGGTAGCCTGAATTCAGGAATACCGTATACCAGTACGCCACCGGGTTTGTGAAGAGCTTCAAAGATCGTTACATCGTAGCCGAGTTTAGCCAAATCTCCTGCACAGGCGAGACCGGCGGGCCCGGAACCGATGATGGCCACTTTTTTACCAAGCTTTTTAGGAATTACCGGGGGATGGATGCCTTTGGCTCTTTCCCAGTCTGCTGCAAACCGTTCCAGGCGACCTATGGCTACAGGTTCACCTACTTTGCCCAAAACACAGTTTTTCTCGCATTGCGTTTCTTGTGGACAGACTCTGCCACATATGGCGGGCAAGCTGTTGGTTTCCTTTATAATCTTTATAGCTCCTTCAAAATCTCTTTCTGCAATACGCTTTATAAACTGGGGAATTTGTACCTGAACGGGGCACCCTTCAACACATCCTGGTTTTTTACACTGAAGGCACCTCTGGGCTTCACTAACTGCCTCTTCTTCCGAATAGCCCAAAGCTACTTCATTAAAATTACGCCTGCGGACTTCAGGCTTTTGGGTAGGCATGGGTGTTTTCTTTTTGCTTCTATTTAACGGCATCTTTATCAGCTCCTTCTATTTTGTTGATTAATTTGCATTCATGAGCTTCATTAAATCTTTCGAGGGAAATTTTTTCTTCCTCCTTATAAGTGGCCAATCTTTTTATTAGTTCATCGAAATCTACTTTATGGCCGTCGAAAGCCGGACCATCAACGCAAGCAAATTTGATTTCTCCGTCTACGGTGACACGACACCCACCGCACATGCCTGTGCCGTCTACCATTATGGGATTAAGGCTCACCATAGTGGGTATGCCATAAGGCTTGGTAATTTCGCTTCCTATTTTCATCAAAATCGGGGGACCTATGATAATAATCTCATCAAATTTTTCGCCTTGTTCTAAAAGCTCTTTAAGTACTACTGTGACAAACCCATGGCGGCCTTTTGAGCCATCGTCGGTGCACACGTACATCCTGTCACTTACAGCTTTTATCTCTTCTTCCAAGATTAGCAATTCAGCTGTCCTAGCACCTATAATAGAAACTACTTCTACCCCCTGCTGATGAAGCATTTTGAGTTTAGGATAAAGTGGAGCAATACCAAGGCCTCCGCCTATTCCTAAAACTTTCTTGTGATTAGGAAACTCCACCGGTACACCTAAAGGCCCAACAAAGTCCTGGATATAGTCTCCAGCTTCTAGAGTTCCTAATTCCTGGGTGGTTTTACCTACTTCTTGGAATACTATTGTGACAGTGCCATTTTCTGAATTGTAATCTGCAATAGTAAGAGGAATTCTTTCTCCTCCTTCTTTTATCCTTAGTATAACGAATTGGCCTGGCCTTGCTTTTTTAGCCACTAGTGGTGCCTCTATTACAAACAACTTGATGGAAGGTGCCAATTCTCTTTTTTCTAAAATTTTGAACATGATAATCCTCCTCTTCTATTAAGATTTCAGCAATATTTTATCACTTTCGAAGATATTATTAGTATTAATGACAATAAAAATGTTACGAAAATAACTATTTATTGTTATTTTTTAACAAAAGGCCGATGTGTCACAAAAAAAACCGTTGTATTTAGCTTTATCAACATAAAAATGGGGGGACTAAGCCCCCATTTTTATGCTAATATTACAACAGGTTTGATTAGGTCTTTTGGTTTATCTTTCATCAGCATTAGAGCTTTTTCAATATTATCAAATCCTTGAAAAACATGAGTGACGAGTTTGGAAGGATCGACACGCTTATAAAAAACAAGGTCAATCAGTCTTTCCATTCTTAGACGTCCACCAGGGCATAAACCGCCTTTTATAGCTTTATGAGCCATGCCGCAACCCCATTCAAGACGAGGAACAGGCAGAACATCTCCTTCGCCAAAATAATTTACATTAGCGATGGTGCCGCCTGGTTTAACAATCTTAACTGCTGTAGCCATAATGTCAGCATTTCCTCCAGCGATGATGGCAGCATCAACACCTTTGCCTTCCGTTAAATCCATAATCTGGCTTTCGATAGGACCATTTTTATAGTTTACAATATCAGTAGCTCCATAGTATTTTGCAGCATCTACACAAACAGGTCTACTGCCTACTGCAATAATTCTTCCAGCACCCCGCAATTTGGCACCAGCGACTGCCATAAGACCTACTGGACCAATACCCAAAACCGCTACCGTTGCACCTAATTCTATTTCTGCCAGTTCGGCTCCGTGAAAGCCAGTAGTCATCATATCGGGAATCATAACTGCAGCTTCCAATGGAATTTCCTTAGGCAGATGTGCTAAATTCATATCAGCATCGTTCACATGAAAAAATTCACCAAAAACACCATCTTTTATATTCGAAAATTTCCAGCCTGCCAGCATTCCACCAGAGTGTTGGTGATATCCTCTTTGTACTTCAGAGGTTCGCCAATCAGGGGTAATAGCTGGTACAACAACGCGATCACCAGGTTTAAAATCTTTTACCTCACTACCTACTTCAACTACTTCACCTACAGCTTCGTGACCGAGTATCATGTTATGTCTTTCGCCAATAGCACCTTCAAAAACGGTATGAACGTCCGAAGTGCAGGGGGCCACAGCTAGGGGTCTTACGATAGCGTCAAAGGGCCCTGGATTAGGCTTTTCTACCTCAATCCAGCCAACCTTACCGATACTGAGCATTGCAAAACCTTTCATTATTTAAAACAACTCCTAAAATACTAGGTAAGTTATTAGTGAGAATCCTAACTTACCCGTTAATTATAAATACAGTATACAACATACAATATACAGTATACAAATACAATTATAAAATAACACATCGTTAGAGATTTGTCAATAATTATTTTTTATTTTTGCGAAATAATTTAACTATAAATTGCAATATTAAATGCAACACCTAATGAAAATCATGTAGATATAGGATTTGGAACAAATCATATATAACCTTAAGCCCATCTTAGTTAACAAATTGAGCGAAGGTCGTGATTTGTCAAGGGTTTAAGTCAGGCGAAGCCTGCCCCTTGACAAATCACGAACGAGCTCTATACTTTATAAGAGATGGGCTTAACAAATTTTTGCCAGTTCCTCATAAAAGCATTCTTTAGGTGTTTTATAATTTAACAATTTTCGTGGAAGGTTATTAAGCCAATTTTCTACTCTCTTTATCGTATCTATAGATAAATCTCTAATACTTTTTCCTTTAGGGATAAAACGTCGTATAAGACCATTATGTCGTTCATTTGTACCTCTTTCCCAAGATGAATATGGATGTGTATAATATACTTCTACGCCATATTCTAAAAGAGCACTTTCTAAATCACTAAACTCTGTACCATTATCAGATGTTATTGTTTTAAAGACCTTGCTTAAATTGTCACCAAACATATCTTTTAATTTTGATAGTGCATCTTTAACAGATTTACTGTCTTTTGTATCCAATAGTAATATTATTTCATGGCGAGTCTTACGCTCTATTAATGTTAAAAGGACCTTGTCATTAGACTTCTTGCCAATTAACGTATCTATTTCCCAATGTCCAAAAACTTCGCGGCTTTCAACTTCTTTAGGCCTAAAATCAATACTTTTACCCATAATACGTTTATTTTTACGGTTTTGTTTCTTCCTTGGTTTTAAGCGTAGTTTTAAAGGTAAATCAATGTTTTTAACTTTTAATAATCCTCTATCTATATAGTTGTAGAGTGTTTTAGTACAAACAATGGTTTTATTATTCCAACTTGGGTCCTTCTTACAATAACCTACAACTGCGTCTGGTGACCATTTTTCATTTAATATTTTATTTTCAGCATATTTCAAAAAATCTTCTGCTTTAGCTGCTTTAAATTTAGCTCCACAATTTGAACGATTTTTTTCGTAGACAGCCTGACCAGTTTCAGGAAAATAGCTTGTATAAGAAGACAAATCACTTCTAAGTTGTGTAGTAGTTCCACGTTTAATTTCACGGCTTATAGTACTTGGAGATCGATTAAGTTTTTTAGCAATATACCGAATGCTCCTTCCTTCCTTGAGTAATGCATAGATTTCTCCTCGTTCATAGCTACTTAAATGTTTAAAAGAACGCTTTTTTGTGGTACAATTATTATGAACCATAGTGAAAATCCTCCTTGTATGATGTTTAGTTGACACCTATATCATACACGATTTTCACTATGGTTTCTATTTTTTTATCTGTTGCATTTAATTATACAACTAACCGAAATAATTTAACGAAATTTTTTATGAAAAAACTCTTGAAAAAATTTTTTATGGTGGTATAATGTAAAATAAAAGTTGTATAATTATAAATTAAATATTGTATTTATGAAGGGAAATATTTTTTTAACACTTTATGCATAAATATAAATTAAAGCGTATATATATTAATAAATGACAGAGGATGTAAAAGAAGGAGGCACTTTAAATGGTGAGGGTAGGAATATTTGGGGCAACGGGTTATACGGGGGTCGAACTTATAAGAATACTTTCAAAGCATGAAAAAGTAGAGATAAAATATCTTTCTTCTCAAAGTTATAATACCAAAGCAATTTCAGATGTTTATTCATCCCTTATTGGTTTTTGCGACAAAGTGTTGGAAGAGGTAGACTTCCAAAAGGGAATGTCAGAGTGCGATGTCATATTTACGGCTTTGCCTTCAGGTCATGCTTCAAAAATTGCCAGAGAAGCTGTAAAAAAAGGAGTAAAGGTGATTGACTTAGGAGCTGACTTTAGATTTGATGAGTATTCCGTCTACAAAGAATGGTATGGTGGAGATTATGAAAATTATGAAGGTATTAAAAGGGTATATGGTCTTCCGGAAGTTTACAGAGAAAAAATAAAAGAGGCTCAAGTTGTAGGAAATCCTGGATGTTACCCTACAAGTGTTATTTTGGGACTTATGCCTCTTTTGAAAAATGGCATAATAGAGGGGAATGTAATTGTTGATTCAAAGTCAGGTGTATCAGGGGCAGGTCACAATCCCTCACATAACAATATGTATGCAGAATGCAATGAAAACATAAAAGCGTATAATGTTGCAAAGCATAGACATATCCCAGAGATGGAGCAAGAGCTTTCAAAAGCTTCCGGAGAAAAAGTGTCAGTTGTGTTTACTCCCCACCTTGCGCCAATGACAAGAGGAATTTTAAGTACTATGTATTGTAAATTAAAAAAAGAGGTTAATATAGACACTGTTTATGACATTTATGCTGATTTTTATAAAAATGAATATTTTGTAAAAGTGTTGAAACCAGGCAATTACCCAGCAACAAAAAATGTTTATGGGTCGAATTTTTGTCACATAGGGTTTGAAGTTGATAAACACGCCAATACCCTTATAGTGATGTCTGTGATTGACAATCTCGTCAAAGGTGCGTCGGGGCAGGCAGTGCAAAATATGAATATCATTTTTGGAATAGAGGAAAAAACTGGGCTTGATATGATTGCTGTATATCCATAAATAAAAATAGAAGAATGTGGAGGATTGAATGATGGAAGAGTTTGATGTTTTAGAAGGAAGCATCGAACTGCCGAAGGGCTTTTTGGCTTCGGGAATTTTTGCAGGGATTAAAAAAAGCAAAAAAGATGTTGCACTTATATATTCTGAAAAAGTGGCAAATGCAGCAGCAGTATTTACAACGAATAAGGTTAAAGCGGCGCCAGTCCTTCTTGATATGAAAAATATAGAAAAAAGAGAGGCACAGGCGATTATTATAAACAGTGGTAATGCCAATGCATGCACAGGAGAAAAAGGATTCAAGGACGCAGTTAACATGGCAAGGAAAGTGTCACAACTTCTTAAAATAGATGAAGAAAATGTGCTGGTATGTTCTACAGGAGTTATTGGAGTACCTCTTCCTATGGAAAAAGTTTTAAAAGGGATTGAGGCTGCGGCAGAAAATCTTTCAATAGAGGGTGGGTACCAGGCGGCTGAAGCTATAATGACAACAGATACCTTTTTAAAAGGTGTGACAGCCAAGTTTGTAATAGAAGGTAAAATTGTTACAATGACAGGATTTGCGAAAGGGTCAGGTATGATACATCCAAATATGGCCACAATGCTTTCTTTTATACTTACAGATGCTAATATAACTAAGGTTGCATTAAATAAAGCTTTTAAAGAAACTGTAGACAAAACTTATAACATGATTTCTGTTGATGGAGATATGAGCACAAATGATACAGCGATAATACTTGCAAATGGGGAAGCGCAAAACAAAACAATAGAAGAAGGGACTCATGAATTTGATATGTTTTATAAAGCCTTAGAGTATGTGAATAAAACTCTTGCAAAACTTATTGTGAAGGATGGGGAAGGAGCAACTAAATTCATGGAAGTAAATGTAATAAATGCAAAAACTGAAAAAGATGCAAGATTAGCTGCAAAGTCTATCGTAAACTCAAATCTTGTAAAGACAGCTATATTCGGTGAAGATGCCAACTGGGGAAGGATTCTCGCGGCAGTGGGGTATTCAGGGGCAGATTTTGACGTAAGTAGAGTTGACATATATTTAAAAAGCGTGAAGGGAGAGGTTAAAGTTTGTGAAAACGGCGGATACATCTTTTTTGATGAGGCTTTAGCCAAAGAAATTTTGGAAGAGAATGAGATTATTGTAACCGTAGATATGAAGGCCGGGGAATATAGTGCGACTTCGTGGGGGTGCGACTTAAGTTATGATTATGTAAAAATTAACGGGAGTTATAGAACATGATTAGAAAGCAAAAATATGGTGACGAAATCGCAAAAGCCCATGTTTTAATAGAAGCACTCCCTTATATTAAAAAGTTCTCCGGCAAGACAGTTGTAATAAAATACGGTGGAAGTGCAATGTTAGACTGCAATTTAAAAAGAATGGTAATGCAGGACATTGTATTGATGAAATTTGTAGGATTAAACCCCGTAGTTGTACATGGCGGTGGACCAGAAATAAATAACATGCTAAAAAGATTAGGCATAGAGTCAAAGTTTGTGAAGGGACTGCGGGTTACTGACGAGGTAACTATGGAAGTTGTTGAAATGGTACTAGTGGGGCGCATTAATAAGGAAATTGTATCCTTGATCAATGAACTAGGGGGCCAGGCGATTGGCGTAAGCGGGAAAGATGGGAGACTTTTAAAGGCGGAAAAAGATACCTCAAACGGCGACATAGGATACGTAGGAAAAATTGTAGATGTAAACATAGATGTAATAACGATGATGCTGGAAAAAGGCTATATACCTGTTATTGCACCGACATCTTTCGGAGATGACGGCAAAACATACAATGTAAATGCGGATACTGCAGCAGGAAAAATCGCAGAAGCATTAAAGGCTGAAAAACTAATTTTACTTACAGATGTCGAAGGAATTCTATCAAATATAAATGATAAAAGTAGCCTAATATCCCGAATGGACTTAGAGCATGCAAAAGAATTTATGAATTCGGGACGCATAAACGGTGGAATGATACCAAAACTTGAATGTTGCATAAAAGCTGTTGAAAATGGCGTGAAAAGAGCTCACATCATTGACGGAAGGCTTACACATTCATTGCTTCTTGAAATTTTTACTGATGAAGGAATAGGTACTATGATAGGAAAGGAATGTTTTGACGATGATAACCTCTGAGGATAAGAAATATCTAATGAATACTTACAGCAGATACCCTATTACCCTGGTAGAGGGAAAAGGGACAAAAGTGTGGGATGACAAAGGGAATGTTTATCTCGATTTTGTTGCAGGCATTGCAGTAAATTCACTGGGGCATTGTCATCCGGCATTAGTTGATGCTATAAAGAACCAATCCGAAAAACTTATACACTGTTCTAATCTTTATTGGAATGAGAATCAGATACAACTTGCAAAGATAATTGCGGAAAACTCCTTTGGAGATAGAGTATTTTTTGCAAACAGCGGTGCAGAAGCAAATGAAGGCGCCATAAAACTTGCCAGAAAATATGCCTCATTAAAATACGGTGATAAAAGGTATAAAGTTATATCTGCCAAAAATTCTTTTCACGGTAGAACTTTTGGGGCACTTACTGCGACAGGTCAAGAGAAATATCACAAAGGTTTTGGCCCACTTCTTTCTGGTTTTAAATATGTACCTTTTAATGATATTGACGCTCTTTATGAAGCAATTGATGATGAAGTGTGTGCAATTATGCTGGAAGTAGTGCAAGGCGAAGGTGGTATCCATGAAGCTACACCGGAGTATATAAAGGCAGCAAGAGAAATATGTGATGAAAATGACATTCTCTTTATAATAGACGAAGTTCAGACAGGTATAGGAAGGACGGGAAAACTTTTTGGATATGAACATTACGGCATAACTCCTGACATTATGACTTTAGCAAAGGGATTGGGAGGAGGCTTCCCAATAGGAGCTATTGTCGCAAAAGAGGATAAAGCTGTTTTTCAACCGGGAGACCATGCCTCCACATTTGGCGGGAGTCCTTTAGCTTGCGCCGCAGGAATTGCAGTGATGAATGAAATAACAAAGGAAGGCTTTTTAGATAGTGTAGCTCAAAAAGGCGAGTATTTTAGGAGAAAACTTAAAAATTTAAAGGAGAAATACAGTGTCATAAAAGAAGTGAGAGGAAAAGGCCTTATGATAGGCTGCGAAATGGATATGGAAGAGGCGCCGGATATTGTGACAAAGGCAATGGAAAAAGGCTTACTTATAAATTGTATCAGCCACAATGTTTTAAGATTTGTTCCTCCTCTTACTGTGACAGAAGAGGAAATAGATACGGCGTTAATAATACTGGAGGATGTACTTTGTGAAATGGGGTTTTAGCATGAAAGGTTATTTAAAACTTGAGGATGGAAGCATATTTGAAGGCAAGTTAATAAGCAAAAACAAAAAAGGATATGGAGAAGTTGTTTTTACCACAGGGATGACAGGCTATCAAGAAGCCATAACAGATCCTTCCTATGCAGGCCAAATAGTTGTCATGACATATCCTTTAATAGGAAATTATGGTATTAACAAATACGACTTTCAATCAGAAAAGCCTTATATAAGGGGGTTTGTGATACGGGAATATTGTGATAAGCCTAGTAATTTCCAGAGTGAGAAGTCGCTTTTGAGCTATCTTGATGAGCACAACATACCGGTATTATCAGGTGTTGATACAAGGGCTTTGACAAAAAAGCTTAGAGAAAATGGAACTATGAGAGGAATTATAACTTGTAACCCTGACGACGACATAGAATTTGACCAAACAAATCTTTTAGAAGAAGTTTCTACAAAAAGGTTATACCGTATAGCGGGTATTGGTCCAAAACTTGCCTTTATTGACCTTGGCACAAAAAAGAGCATTTTAAAAATGCTAAATTCAGTTGGATTTGACATTTATGTGTTTCCTTACAATGCAAGTTATGATGATGTTATGCAAATAAATCCCGATGCAATATTTCTTTCAAATGGACCGGGTGACCCTAAAGATGCAGTTTATGCAATAGAACTTACTAAACACTTTATGGGTATAAAACCTGTGCTTGGAATATGCTTAGGGCATCAAATAATAGCCCTTGCTCTTGGATGCAATACAGTAAAGATGAAATTTGGCCACAGAGGTGCAAATCAACCTGTTAAGGATTTACTAACAAATAAAGACTATATAACTTCTCAAAACCACGGATACGCTGTTGAAGAGGAGTCAATAGATAAAAACAAGATAACTGTAACCCATATAAACTTAAACGATGGAACAGTAGAAGGCATTATGCATAAGTTTCTGCCAGTTTTTTCTGTGCAGTATCATCCTGAGGCATGTCCTGGACCCCGTGATTCAACAGATATTTTTGATAAATTCATGGATATAGTCATGGTTTACAAAAGGAGGTCTTATTTTGCCGAAGTATAAGGATATTAGTAAGGTTCTGGTAATAGGCTCAGGCCCTATTATAATAGGGCAAGCAGCAGAGTTTGATTATTCAGGAACCCAAGCCTGTAAATCCTTAAAAGAAGAAGGCGTACAAGTTGTTCTGGTAAACAACAATCCAGCTACCATAATGACTGACACTGATATAGCAGATATTGTTTATATTGAAAATCCTACTGCTCCCGTAGTTGAAAAAATAATAGCAAAAGAAAGGCCGGATGGAATTCTTGCTACCTTGGGAGGACAGACAGGGCTCAATCTTGCTGTCAAACTCGAAGAAGAGGGAATTTTAGACAAATACAATGTAAAACTTTTGGGAACTTCTTTTGAGTCAATAAAAACTGCAGAAGACAGAGAACTTTTTAAAAGAAAAATGCAGGAAATAGAGGAGCCAGTTGCTGAAAGTATCACAGTCACAAATGTAGAGGATGCCTTAAAATTTGCTAAAAATTACGGTTATCCTTTGATAATAAGGCCTGCATATACACTCGGAGGTACAGGCGGTGGTATAGCCAACAATGATGAGGAACTTATATCGATTGTAGATTTAGGCCTTAAAAAAAGCATGGTTGGAGAAGTGCTTGTTGAAAAATCTCTGTACGGATGGAAAGAAATAGAGTTTGAGGTAATGAGAGATGCTGATGATAATTGTATTACCATCTGTAGCATGGAAAATTTTGATCCAGTAGGAGTTCACACAGGAGATAGTATAGTCGTAGCGCCAGTGCAGACTTTGTCAGATTACGAATATCAAATGTTAAGAAGTGCAAGCATTAAAATAATCAAGGCTTTAAAAATTGAGGGAGGATGTAATATCCAATTTGCTTTAGATCCCCAAAGCCACAAATACTATGTTATAGAAGTAAACCCAAGGGTTAGTCGTTCAAGCGCACTGGCATCAAAAGCGACAGGTTATCCTATTGCAAAGGTTGCTGCAAAAATTGCAATAGGGCTTAGACTTGATGAAATAAAAAATCCTGTAACAGGTAAAACAACTGCATTTTTTGAACCTGCACTGGATTATGTTGTGACAAAAATACCGAGATGGCCTTTTGACAAATTTTATACTACTGATAGAAAAATAGGTACACAGATGAAGGCGACAGGAGAAGTAATGGCAATTGAAAGGTCTTTTGAAGCCTCCCTTTTGAAGGCCGTAAGGTCATTAGAGATAAAAGCTTACGGCCTTCGATTAAACAATATAAAAGGCATGAAAACAGAAGAAATACTAAAAGGCATATCAGTTCCTAATGACATGAGGCTATTTTATATAGCAGAAGCTCTTCGCTGCGATATAGACATTGATTATATTAATGACGTTACAAAAATAGACAAATGGTTTTTAAATAAGCTTTTAAATATTATAAATATGGAGAGGGAAATAGAGAAAAATGAGTTAAGGGAAGAGATTCTTAAAAAAGCAAAGAGAATGGGATTTTCAGACAGAGAAATTGCAACAATAAAGGGAATTAAAGAAGAAGATGTGAGAGCATTAAGAAAAGAATATAGCATATATCCTTCCTATAAAATGGTAGATACCTGTGCAGCAGAGTTTGAATCCGTCACACAATATATATATTCCACTTATGGTGAAGAAGATGAAGTTGAAATCCATGATATACCAAAAGTAATTGTAATAGGCTCTGGACCCATAAGAATTGGTCAGGGAATTGAGTTTGATTACTGTTCTGTTAAAGCCTTGTGGGCTTTAAGAGATGCAGGAATCAAATCCATCATAATAAACAACAATCCTGAAACTGTCAGTACAGATTTTGATACAGGTGACAGGCTGTACTTTGAGCCTATTACATTGGAGGATGTTTTAAACATATACGAGAAAGAAAAACCCCTCGGTGTAATGGTAATGTTTGGCGGCCAGACAGCAATAAATCTTACAGAAGGGTTAGTCAAAAACGGAGTAAAAATATTAGGCACTTCCTATGAAAGCATTGATATAAGTGAAGACAGGGAAAAGTTCTCAAAACTTTTAAAAGAGCTAAACATCAATCAACCTAAAGGCGATTATGCCTTGACAGTAGGAGATGCAAAAGATATTGCGCTAAAACTTGGTTTTCCACTTCTTGTAAGGCCCTCGTATGTTATAGGTGGTCAATCTATGGAAAAAGTTAACACACTTCAAGAACTGATTGACTATGTAAAACATGCGACAGAAATATCTCCAGGCAAACCTATTTTAATAGATAAATATATAGATGGAAGAGAAGTAGAAATTGATGCGGTGTCAGATGGTGAGTGTGTGCTAATACCCGGAATAATGGAGCATATAGAAAGAGCTGGAGTACATTCAGGAGACAGTTTCTCAATATATCCTGCAAGAAATTTGTCTGAACGGGAGATAAACACTATTATCGAATACACAGAGAGGATTTCAAAAGCTTTAAATGTAAAAGGACTTATAAATATTCAATTTGCAGTAAAAGAAGGCACTGTATACGTGTTAGAAGTAAATCCCAGAGCTTCACGTACTGTACCTATTATGAGCAAAGCGACAGGTGTACCTCTGGTGAAACTGGCAGTGGAAATTGCACTAGGTAAAAAATTAAAGGAATTAGGTTATAAAGGCGGTTTATGGCCTAAAGCTCCATACACGGTTGTGAAAGCTCCTGTATTTTCCATGGAAAAATTGACAGATACTGAGGTTTCATTAGGACCTGAAATGAAATCAACAGGAGAAATTATGGGTATAGATTTAAGTTATGAAGGAGCTCTTTACAAAGCTTTAGAAGGAGCCGGTCTTAAAATACCTAAAAAAGGCAAGATTCTTCTTTCAATAGCGGAAAGAGATTTTCAAGAAGCAGTATCTTTAGTTGAAAAATTGCAGAGCTTAGGGTATGAAATATATGCAACATACAGGACAGGTAAGTATTTAAGTTTGATGGGTATTCATGTAAATATTATGGTTCTTGATAATGCAATAAAGTTGTTGAAAGACGGATATTTTGACACTGTAGTAAATACACCGACAAAAGGCAAAAAACCTGATAATATAGGATTTAAGTTAAGAAGAACTGCAGTGGAATACAGAATTCCTCTCTTTACATCTATAGATACTATAAAGGCGGCATTAAATGCTGTAGCAAAAGTAAATGTGAGTGGTTTGTCTATTTTATCTATAAACGAATATGAAGAAATACAAAAGGATAATGTTAAAAATTTGGTTTTGTGAGGAGTGTTTAAAAATGTTAAAAGGTGAAAAAGTAGTACTTGCTTATTCAGGAGGACTTGACACATCAGTAATTATACCATGGCTTAAAGAAAATTATGAATGTGAGATAATAGCAGCTTGCATTGATGTAGGACAGGGAGAGGAACTTAAATATATAAAAGATAAAGCCTTGGCAAGTGGTGCCAGCAAAGTATATATCGAAGACGTAAAAGAAGAATTTGTAAAAGATTATATATTCCCTACTTTAAAGGCTGGTGCTGTTTACGAAGGGAAATACCTTTTAGGCACTTCTATGGCGAGGCCTTTAATTGCCAAAAAACTTGTGGAAATTGCCCACAAAGAGGGTGCAAAAGCAATAGCCCATGGTGCGACAGGCAAAGGCAATGACCAGGTGAGGTTTGAAGTATCAATACATGCTCTTGACCCCTCAATAAAAATCATAGCACCATGGAGGATATGGGATTTAAAATCAAGGGAAGATGAAATAGACTATGCAAAAAAGAAAGGGATTCCAATCCCTGTTACTAAAGAAAAAATATACAGTGTCGATAATAACTTGTGGCATGTAAGCCATGAAGGTGGCGACCTTGAAGACCCGTGGAATGAGCCTAAAAGTGACCTTTACAATATAATCACCCCACCTGACAAAGCCCCAGATAAGCCAGAATATGTGCTTATAGAATTTGAAAAGGGCATCCCTGTTAAAGTAAACGGCAAAGCTTTAGAACCCGTCAAATTAATAGAAGAATTAAACGTAATTGCAGGAAGAAACGGTGTGGGGATAGCCGACATTGTGGAAAACAGGCTTGTAGGGATGAAATCTCGCGGTGTTTATGAAACTCCTGCAGGGACACTGCTTCACGCTGCTCACAAAGAACTTGAATATCTTGTGCTTGATAAGGAAACAATGAGGTTTAAGGATTTGGTTTCACAAAAATATGCAGACCTTGTTTACAACGGTTTGTGGTTTTCATCACTTAAAGCTGCGCTAGACGCTTTTGTGGAGGAAACGCAAAAAAATGTAACGGGTGTTGTAAGACTAAAGCTTTATAAAGGAAATGTCATAAACGCAGGAGCAAAATCTCCTTATTCTCTTTACAATGAAGAATTTGTAACTTTTGGTAAAGATGAGGTTTATAATCAAAAAGATGCAGAAGGATTCATAAATCTCTTTGGACTTTCTTTAAAAATTAAGGCGTTGATGGAAATGGAGAGGAAGGATATGGATGAAGCTGTGGGGAGGTAGGTTTAAAAGCGAGACGGACAAACTAATGGAGGAGTTTAATTCCTCCATTTCTTTTGATATTAGGCTTCTAAAGCATGACATATTAGGCTCAATTGCCCATGCAAAAGGACTTTATAAAGCTGGAGTGCTGACAGAAGATGAACTCAATTTAATAGAAAAAGGGTTAAAGGAAATTCTTGATGAAACCAATGTTGGAGAGATACCAAATGATGAAGATGTTCATTCTTATGTTGAAAGGCTTTTAACTGAGAAAATAGGCGATACAGGGCGCAAACTTCACACAGGAAGAAGTCGAAACGACCAAATTGCGACGGATGAAAGGCTTTATTTGAGAGATGAGATAGACAAAATAAAAGAGGATTTAATAAAACTTATAGATACCTTAAAAGAAATGGCTGAAACTTATAAAAAGGCGATTATGCCGGGATATACGCATTTGCAAAGGGCACAGCCTGTGACTTTTGGCCATCATCTTCTTGCCTATGTTGAAATGTTTAAAAGAGATTTATCAAGGCTTGAGGATATGGTGAAAAGAGTCAATGTAATGCCTTTGGGCTCCGGTGCACTTGCGGGTACCACCTTTGATATTGATAGAAAATACGTGGCATCTCTTTTAGGGTTCGATGATATAACTTTAAACAGCATGGACGGTGTAAGCGATAGGGACTTTGTAATAGAATTTTTAAGCTTTGCTTCTATAACAATGATGCATTTGAGCAGATTCTGTGAGGAATTAATTTTGTGGTCCAGCAAAGAATTTGATTTTATTGAGATGGACGATAGATTCTCAACAGGAAGCAGTATGATGCCGCAAAAGAAAAACCCAGATGCAGCAGAACTTATAAGGGGGAAAACTGGGAGAGTTTATGGTGATTTGATTACAATACTTACGGTGATGAAAGGACTCCCTCTTGCATATAACAAAGATATGCAGGAGGATAAAGAAGCTTTGTTTGATGGAATAGACACTTTAAAAATGTCTTTGAAAGTATTTACTGAGATGATAAAAACAATTAAAGTAAAGCCTAACAACATGGAAAAAGCCGCAAAATATGGTTATATGAATGCTACAGATTTTGCGGACTATCTTGTAGAAAAAGGCATTCCTTTTAGGACCGCTCATGAAATTGCAGGCAAAGTAGTTTTATATGCATTAGAACGAAATTTAGCTATTGAAGATTTATCACTTGAAGAACTTAAAAAATTCAGCGATGTGATAGAAAAAGATGTATATGAAGCGATAGATATAAAAAATATTTTAAAAAAGAGAAAAACAATAGGTTCACCCAAAATATAGCTTGAAAAAGCCTATGCATGACTTTTGCATAGGCTTTTTCAAGGGTTTTTGAGCGTTTTATCATGTTCTCCAATATTACGCAAAAGAATATCATCTTTGTAATATTGCCATGTCATTCGAATATTCATTGTTATACTAGCCTCAAATATGTTTTCTAACCCTACATCTTTTTTTATTTATCTTCAAACCTCGGTAAAGGGATGAAGCCCCCTTTTGGAAAATCCGAACTGCTGATAAACAGCTGATGGCTTCTACGGTAAAGACGTAGGGGTTGTCAGCTTTTTTGTATTTAGTGCATTTGCCTACAACTTTGAAAGGAAGGTGCTTTCTTATGCCTTTCCATAGCATATTATTTAAAAAAACGAAGATGAAGTAAGCTGATTATTAGGATTAAAAGTCACCGTGGAGGATACAGCATAAGGTTTACGCACGATTTAATATAATACCATATAAAACCTACAGAGTAATTTTTTAAAAATATGATACTATAGGTTCATATGGTTGTTGTTTTTTTTGTCTTTTTCGGCAGTGCTTTATTTTCGGGATAGGATAGATATATTAAATATAGTAAAGTAAAATTTATGCTAAAAAATACGAAAGAAAAATTAATAAACATCTGAAAGTCTTGAAAAAGCTTAAAATTATAAATATAAAATATGAGAAATTAAGAAAATACAAGAAAAACAGAGTAAGTGTGAGGAAAACATATAAAATATGGAAATAATATTCTAAAAAAAAAAAAAAAAAACGGACAAAGTTATAGTTTGATAAATGATATAAGATAGAATTAATATAAAAACTGGAAGTACTTCCAATTAGAAAATATAATTGCCCAGGTGTACTAAAAAAGAAGGGGGTGAATTATTCATGTTAATGGAAGAAATTAAATTAGTAGATGCTCCTTCTGATGCCCAATTTTGGGGTGGGTGCTGGCGCAATTGGTACACATGTTTTGTGGAATTTTGTGGCAATGGGAATTAAAAAAATAACTGTTGTAGATTTTGATGTAGTAGAAGAGAGTAATTTGAATAGACAGTTGTTTTATTGCTACGAAGATATAGGAAAATATAAAGTCGAAGTATTAGCTGAAAAAATAAAAAAGCTTGATCCTCAAGTTGAATTAATTATTTATAAAGAAAAAATATCTTCGGTTCAAGATATAGAAAAATATATTGCAAACAAAACATTGGTAATTAAATCTTTTGATACACCAGAAAATGCTACAGAATGGGTGAATGAGGTATGTGTAAATATCAAAGCCACAGAAATAAGCAATAATAAGGTTATTATGGGGTGGTCTATGAGGTTAGTAGTTTCGCCAAATTTTTCAGCCTGTATAACTATACCTGTATAACTATAAAAGATCTAAACATTGAATGATGAAAGTAACTTTTACGACCGGAGCCGGAAGAAGGAAATTCAGGTATGGGAGAGAGATCAAGGTTTTTAAACATTGAAGAATAGAAATCAATTTTAGAATGGGAAGTAAAGAGTTCAGGGATATTTAAGAGTAATTGAAGCTGGTACATGTGGGATTTCCTTCTTATAAGTATTTTATGGTGTATATATAATAATTCGACGAATAAGAGTGGAAATTCTACATAAAAGATAAAAAATTTAAGAGTGATAGCAAAAAAGTACATCTTGGGAATGGCTTAAATGAAGGCTTTCAAATTATGCACAAGCCTATATTATAAAATAGATTGGGGGTGAATATTTATGAAAAAATTAAATTTATTAGTTATTGTAATTGGTTCTCTTATTGCAACTACAGCTTCATTATCTGATCGCATATCAAAAGCTATTGGGGTAAGGGAGGATATAGTTATATACTTCGATATTTTATTATTTTTATTTGCCATATTTTTACTTGTCTTAAATAAAAGACAAGATAAGAGGGATTAAGGGTTCTGCAAAGACTAAAACAAGAGAAATAAGTATTTCGGTAATATGTCAAGAGGGTGATAAAAAAATTCAAAAAAAATTTAATAAAATAACCTAAAAAAGGGTATAGCAAAGCTAACCATCACGCAATAAGCTAATGAAAATTAATGTAAAATATGGTTATGGGGTAATATGTTAACTTATACAATCATCTCCTTTCATTATTGGGGATTTATAAAGTTTTTCTTCGCGCAGCAGAGCGAAGACTAACCTTACAGTTTTACGTGCAGTCAATACAAGAGCACGTTTATGCTTGTGAGTTTTGCTTTCTTTAAATTTGCGGGCATAGTATTGTGAGAACTCAGGTAAATACTTCCTGAGCTTAAAGCTGCTTGAATAAAATAATATCTGAGATACTCATTACCAGTACGCTTGAGATATGTGTCCTCCGCTTTAAAATCAGCAGACTGGTACTCTGACCAATAAAGGCCGGAAAACTTTGCAAGGGCATTATCATTATCAAACCTTGAAATTCCGCCTATCTCAGATATTAAGCCGGCTGCGATGGTTGGGCCAATACCTTTTACTGATGTAAGACAAAGAAATTCATTGTTAAATCCTTTTACCTCATTAATAATGGCTTTTTCTACAGCTTTCTTCTGCTTTTCAAGGGACTGTAGATTGTCAAAGCAAGACTTGATAACAAAGTTTAAAGAATCATCTACAGTAGCATTAATTCTATAAGACTTGCGAACAGCCTCTTGAAGCAATTTAGCTGTAGCTTCAGGATCATCAAAGCAATCTTTACTAACCAAAAAGCCGGCAAGTTCATCAAGCGGTCGAGCCGCAATATCATCAAGGGTGAAAAACTCATTAAATATTTCAGTAGCAGTTGCTCCAAAATTATTACTAAAGACTTTATTTTGGCACAAACCGCTAAACTTAAGGAACAAATTGCTGAGTAAATAATTTTTTTCTCTAACAATACTATTAACAATGTGAAAGCGATGGCGAGTAAGCCTCTGGAGAGCAAGATATCTAAAATCTACAGAACAAGATTTAGGGAGTCTACCGAATCTCAGTTTTTCAGCAATAGCAAAGGCATCAATCCAGTCATTTTTAGGTAAATTGCCGAGAGACTTTTTAAAAGCATTAATGATATTTGCATTAAAAGTAGTAATAGAAGGTTGATAAGGCTTAAGAGCAGAATGATCAGCCAAATAATACTGGAGGTGCCAGCCATAGACTGAAGTAGATTCCAAACCAATAAAGACCTTTTGGATATTGTATTTATTACAACACTCCAAGATACGTGATACTATAACATCACAACCATGAGGGTTATTTTCTACAGAAAAACGGGAGGAAGCATCATTACCCTCCTGGTCGAGAATATGAACCTTGACATCATTCAGGCTTACATCCATACCAACAAAAAGCTTATTCAAGATCGTTACACCTCCTTTCAAAAGTGATAAAGTAAGTAAAAGTTAATTTGAGATAACCCTAGCAACCAGATTATTTAGCAACCTCGCAATTAGCTCTTAATATATAAGCCTGAATCCTCTGCTGCCAGGGGCTTATATATAACAAAGCAGATTTCGCGTAAGAAAAGGCAAATCTGGTGTAGGGACCACACTTAAAAGAGCGGTCAAGCCGCATGGAGGACGAAAGCCTGTCCCACATTAACTTTACAGTATAATAATGCTACAAGTTATCTCAAAAGTAAATAATAAGGCCGAAAAAAGATGAGACGGACGCGCCATGAATCCTGCATATTGCGCAATATTACGGATTCATGGCAATAGATAAGATTTTAGACAAGATGAGAATATTAAAGATTTCCAGTTATAAATGCACTTTATTAAATTTTTAAGAAGTGAGACAAATTTATTGTCTTTAAAATTAATTATACGAGGAGGTCTAAAAGGTGGAGCCAATTTTGGAGGTTAAGAATTTAAGGAAGAATTTTAGAGGGTTTACATTAAAAGATGTCAGTTTTTCACTGCCAAGAGGGTTTATTATGGGTTTCATTGGACCTAATGGGGCAGGGAAAAGTACGACTATTAAGCTTATTATGAATTTGCTAAAAAGAGATGGAGGGGAAATTAAAGTTTTTGGGTTAGATAATATAAAATATGAAAAGGAAATAAAAGAGAAAATTGGCTTTGTATATGAAGAAAGTTATTTTTATGGGGACTTAACTATTTCTGAAATGAAAAGAGTTATAGCACCCCTATATAAAAACTGGGATGAGGAAGTTTTTATGAAGTATTTAAAAGAATTTGATTTGCCTGCTAAAAGAAAGATAAAGAGTTTATCCAGAGGGATGAAAATAAAATTTGCCCTTGCCATAGCGTTGTCCCATGGGGCTGAACTTCTCATTATGGATGAGCCGACTTCAGGGCTGGATCCTTTGATAAGAAGTGAACTTCTGGATATTTTTTCTTCTTTAATACAGGATGAAAACAAAAGTATTTTCTTTTCAACTCATATAACCTCTGATTTGGATAAAATTGCCGATTACATTACCCTGATTAATAAAGGTGAAATAATATTTAGCACCACAAAAGATGAAATTATAGAGAATTATGGAATTGTCAAAGGAAGCAAAGATGTTTTGGATGAGAATATTAAAAAATATTTTGTAGGAATTAAGGAAAATAAATTCGGATTTGAAGGATTAGTGAAGGATAAAATGCAAATAAAAAAGCTTTTAAAAGATTATGTAATCATTGAAAAACCTACTTTGGAGGATGTTATGCTATATTTTACAAAGGAGGAGTTTAAATGTTTAGTTTAATTCTAAAGGATATACTTGTGAGCAAAAAGATTCTTTTATTTGGTGCTGCCTTTATTACTTTGATGACAATACTGGGTGTGCCAGAAGGTGCGAAAGACCTTGCAGCCGGAGCAATAATAGTAGGTGTAGTATATATGGGTATGGTGTTATCAAGTTCAGCCGATGAGACAAATAAAGCTGATATCTTATTAAATAGTCTGCCTTTAAAAAGATACGAAATTGTACTATCTAAATATATTTCTATATTTGTCTATTCAGCAATTGGAATAGTATTTTATTTACTATTTGAAGTATTGATAAAACTAATAGGGGTACCAGTCATTGTATATCCCATTACTTTTAATTCCATAGCTTATGGTTTTTTGCTTGTGGGCTTTTTGAATAGTTTATATTTACCGCTAATGTTTAAATTTGGTCATAATATTTCAAGAGTTTTTTACATTTTTTTCTTCGTATTTTTCTTTTTAAGTATATCATATGTTGAAAAACTGGTAGGGAAACTTGCAGGATCCAGTTGGTTACAAAATATCAGTTCATTTATAATGAGTCAATCAGATGTTGTAAAGATGTTTTTTATAATTGTTTTTGCCTTTATTTTACTTACAATTTCATATTTACTTTCTGTTAGGTTTTATGAAAATAGAGAGTTTTAAAATATAGAGGGAGCCATTCTTAAAAAGAACCGGCCCCCTATTTAAGTGTTATTTTACAGGCAATTTTACTTCAAATTTACTGGATTTGATATTTATATATGCAGTATCGGGGCTGACAGGAGAGAATTTTATTAATCTGGGATAGGCTTTATCTTTTTCTATTTTGCCATTTATATCAAAAAGATTATACTCTGCTTCCCACTTTATCTGTAACCAATTTGTAACTAAAACTTAATAATTTTTTAATAAATTTTAATATTTAAAAAGTTATAATGGAATAAAAGAGGAAGATAGTATTGAAAGGAGATGAAAAACATTGAAAAAAGTTCTTATAGTTTTATGGTTATTAATCATTTCCATTGCATTTTCTTCTTGTGGCATAAAGACAAATACCAAAGTAAATGAAGAGATAGACATAAACAAAGTTGTTTCACTTAAAGAAAAACAATTTCCCGTTGGTTTTGACCCTTATAAAAAGAAGGTACTGCTTGCGATATACGATGAAAACAATAAAATAAGTTTAGGGTTTTATGATATTAAAAGTACAGAAACTGAGATTGTAGTAAAACCTGTAGATTACAGTAAAAATATAGGCAGTGCTGTTACAGATGGCAAATGTATAGGATGGGTTGAAGCATCAGATAATCAGGGGATGTGGGGAGACGATTGGAGGATATACGTTAAAGATTTAAAAACTGGAGATGTGAAAATAATTGCTGAGAGTAAATTTGTAGAAGGAAAAATTTCAGGCAGCAAATTTAGTGTTGAACCGCGGTTATCTCTCAATGGTAATCGACTTGTATGGTCTACTTATGAATCAGATGGGGAAAATAAGTCGAGTTCGGTATTTTTATATGATTTAAAAGAGAACAAACAAAAAATAATACAAACTTTAAAAGGGAAAGATAATTATCATTTTAGTGACCCCCACATTTTTGAAAATTATATTGTCTGGAGTGAATCAAGAATAGATAGGCAAAAAGAGATTGGTGGAGTGTATTTATACAGTATTGCAGAAAATCGGATTTTAAAATTATCTGATAGAGGTACTTCATCAAATATTTGGGGAGATAATGTTGCATGGGTAGAAGGTAATAAAAAAGTCATGCTTTATAATATCAAGAGTAAAAAGAAAATTGAAATTCCAACATATAGCGGAGAAGTATGGGCTGTTTCGTTAAACAGAGAATATGTTACATGGTATAATACCAATCGTAATATAAAATTATATAATATTAAAACCGCCAGAACCCAAATTATCAATATACCAATAATAAATGGTCCTGTAATTTATGGGGATATAATGACATGGGTTCGCGAAAAAAGTGATAAGACGGTACCACAATTTATATTGCTTTCTGAGTGAATTTCATTTTTATATGCTAGAATAAGGCAGTTTATATGTATTTAAGTCATAGATTGCAAAAACCCTTTAACAGATTCATGTGAAGTCAATCCTGCATACTCTTATGGCAATATCAGGAAATTAGTATTGTTAGTAGAAAAGATAAATGACAATTGAATAATAGCTGAAATATATTAAAGGAAAGGCTGCCGGTCTTTTACCGTATAAACCTTCATCAGATGGGAAATATTTATTGGCTGGGATGTATGGCACAGAGCATTCAGATGTTGTGATAATTGATATTATTAGTAGTAATAAGAGGAAAAAATCATTCCTATTGTTCTTTCTTCAGTCTTAGATTGGAAGGAATAATGTTAGACCGGACGGAAGAACCGTCCCCTTGTCTGTTTATTAGTACTCTTTTAGCCTTTCATCAACTTGTGCAATTAAAGAAAAATCTTTATCATCATGTAACAGGTATAAATTATTTTCAATGGCTGTTTGTGCTATGAGTAAATCTATAGTGCTGCGAATGGTGATTCCTTTTTTCTTACACTTGAAATACAATTTCGCAGCGTTTTCATAAGATTTGATACCATATTTTAGGTTATAGAATTTTTGTGTACCTAAATATTCTTTAATTGAATTAAATTCATTTTCAGTTTTTGTTCCTTGTAATAGTTCCTGATAAATAAAATTATTTATTCCAAAGGGTATATTATTCTGTATTATTTCTTCAAGTTTTTTTACTTGTTCATTTTCTATGCCTTTTAGAAAAGATATTAAAACAGATGTATCTACCAAAATCATTTGCCTTCCCTCATTTTTTTGTAATCATAATTTTCATCAAACTGTATTTTTCCTTTTATCTCCATAAGGTTTTTCTTTTTGCGGTTTTCTACAAATTCTTTTAAAGCTAAGTTGACAACTTCTTTTTTAGTTTTTAATCCTGAGATTTTTAACGCTTCTTTGATGAGATTTTCATCTATGACTATATTTGTTCTCATCACATACACCTCCTAATGTGTATTGTAATACACTTAATCTTTTAAGTCAAGGGAGAATGGAATTTTTTGTCCGTGTAAAATTATCGTAGGATTTTTAGGATATAAGAAAAACAAAAGACAACCCCTGTAATAAAATAAATGGTGGAAACAACAAAATCACAGAAAGGGGTGTCTCTTGTGAAAAAAATTAGCTTTGAAGATATTATACTGCAAAATGCAATAAATTTTACTAATGAAGTAATAGAAACTTTTGGGAAGTTATTAGAAGAAGGTATGGAGTTACAGCAACATCGAAGGAACCAAGATTATAGAGATAGAATATGGATAGCAATAAACGAAGGGGGTAAAAACGTTGCTAATATTTGTTTTAACTATAGATTTATCCTCCTTCCTTTTACAAATTATTTTTATTTTATCTGTGGTTATATCATTGGATTTATCTTTTTTAGTTTCTCAATAGCATTAAACTAACGAAGAAACAAATAAAAGAGGTAGTGAAGAAATCATTCAAATACAGTGGAAATGTTGTTTATAACTGCTATAGAGCCGCCCCCTTTGTCTGTATAGTTTTAGTAATTATTTATGTTTTATAGGTAATAGGTAATAAGTTATTTTTATCCAATATTACGATTTAAATTTCCAATATTAAATTATATTTTTTCATTATGCGTGCAAATGATACCAATAGTTTTGCTAATTAACTACTGTCTATTCATTTTTTACATAATAGATGCTGGAGTTTTTATAATTTACATAGACAGTCAAAGATTTTCCTTCTTTATCAACACCTTTTATTATCCAGTAAACAGGGCAAGGAGATTTGTCCGCAAGTTTCGGGTCACCAAAAAATTTATTGAGATCAACTTCTAAAGCTTTAAGCTCTTTTGATTTTACTTCAGTAATTCCTACTTTTTCTCGAGCCACTTTCAAAGCTTCTTTATCTGATATCCCACCCACCACATCTTCTTGTTTATTTGGATTTGAACATCCTGTAAGCACTAAAATAAGTAGCATAGAAATTATAGAAATTATCCATTTTTTTGATATCATAATACCACCTTCTTCATGGAATAAATATATCCGCATATTTAAACGTCCCATCAAATGTAATATATACATCTGCAGGAGTACTACTCCATGTATCATGTACTATTACATATTTTTCTGTTATCTGCCCTAGTTCTGTTGTGTATTCATATCCAACACATGTCATTGTGTGATTTTTATAAGTTGGATGTCCTATTACCGATAATAATAGAGGTCTTGAATTATCTATTTCATTTCTTATATCATAATATGTAGGCGGATTTAAATTATAACCATCGAAATTTGTATATCCTTTTGATTTTATATATTGAATAGTACCAGGTATAATGTTAAAAACATTTGTACTTCCACTACTATCTGTTCCCATATACGTTGCCAATTTTTCTATTACCTGATTAGAAGTTTCAGTAGTAACAAGGTTAGGATATCCATGCGAATCCCAATAATAAATCAAGTTAGCTGCTTATGTAGGAGCACAGCCTTTATACCATGTTAAATCTGCAACGCCACTTATCTTTTTTGTAGTTATTGTTCCACTACTCATTGGATTAAAATCAAATAATTTATCCCATGTTTTTACATTATTAATATCTGAGAAATTTATTGTACCTTGATTTATGTCTTTATTAGCAAATTTTTTATAATTTCTAACATCAACCAATTCCTCCGCTTGCATGTAATTATTTTTATCTACAGTAAATCTTATCATGTATGTGTTAGGGAAAAAATATACATAAGATGTTTTTTTAATGTTTCATTTTTCTGGAGATTTTGCTTTATCTTAGATAAGCCAATGCTATATGGTGAATTAGCTCTAGAATATTCTAAAATTGGCGGCATATTTTTATTGGCACTTACTATAACGTAACCTAATGGCCCAGTTTTGTCATATACATTAAAAATATAAGCAATTAAATTATTATTAAAATCAACTAATTCTGTCCCGTTGTCTACTTTACCATTAATCCAATCTTTAAATTCAGCACTATACTTCTCTCTAATGATATGGTTTTCTGCGATCTTTTTTGCATCATTTTTATTTACAATAATTTCAGAAACACTTATTAGTTTATTATCACCCACCTGTGAAAATGCAATATTAGGTAAGCTAAATATAAAAATAAACAAAAA
The DNA here is from genome assembly GCF_000763575.1 of Thermoanaerobacter kivui. Lineage (NCBI taxonomy): Bacteria > Bacillati > Bacillota > Clostridia > Thermoanaerobacterales > Thermoanaerobacteraceae > Thermoanaerobacter > Thermoanaerobacter kivui. Next base: position 2,108,332 of record NZ_CP009170.1, on the reverse strand, counting down.
AAGTGAAATAATTGATATGATTTTTTTATGAGCAACTTCTCCCTTCTATAGATTATTATATTTTCATATTTGTCTTTATTTTAGTATATTTAGGCATAAATGTAAATGAAAACTTTTAAAAATTTTTTGATAATTTTCTTTAGTTTTTATCATATTACAACATACATCTATTAAAAAGAAAACTATAATTAAAATTTTTTTTTCTCGACTTTGTCAGTTGGAGGCCATTTTTAGGCTGGTAAAAAATATCAGACCCTTGATTTTCAAGGGTTTTTTGTTTTTAGGGTTAAAAAATTTTTCAAAACTGTAGGGACAATTTTACTCCTAATTATTGCCATAATACTTGACTATATTCACTTTTTGTAGTATAATGTAATAAACTAACATAAAGGTGATGCCATATGTTTCTCAAAATAACTAAAGCTGGTGGCTATGAGTATGCCAAAATTGTTCATAATTATCGCGAAAATGGTAAAATAAAGCAAAAAGTCTTGCTTAATCTCGGTAGAATTGATGAACTCAAAAATGACCCCTCTTTCATTAATCTTGTAGATAAATTGCAGAAAATATTTTTAAGCTCCAGTGAAGAAACAGGTTCCATCAAGCTTTTTCTAGAAGATGTTTCAGAAGGGATTATTAAAAACTGGGGATATATTGTGTATAGAAAACTTTGGGAAGAGCTTGAAATAGATAAATTCCTCAAACAGTATATTTCTCAAAATTCCAGGATAAAGTTTGACATTGATAAAGTAACGTTTTTGATGACAGTACAAAGATTAATTCAGCCAGTAAGCAAACTTCAGACGTACTACCGCAAAAACAGATACTTTGGATTTGAAGAAGATATTGATTTAAATCAGCTGTACAGGGGATTAGATATTCTGGCCCAGATAAAAGAGGATTTAGAGCTATATCTTTATCACAAGAATAGAGATTTATTTAGCATGGTAGTTGATGTTGTTTTTTATGATGTGACAACATTTTACTTTGAAAGTATTAAGCAAGATGATTTAAGGGATTTTGGATTTAGCAAGGATAACAAGGTAAATGAGGTACAAGTGGTAATGGGCATGCTTGTAGATAAAGAAGGAAGACCAGTTGGATATGAACTGTTTCCAGGAGACACTGTTGACAGCAAGAACATGATAGAAATTTTGTGGAAACTGAAAGAGAAATTCTGCATAGACCAAGTAATAATAGTTGCAGACAAAGGTCTTAACAGTAAACTTAATTTAAAGCTGATAAAAGAAGCGGGATACGACTACATTGTGGCAAGTAGACTGAAAAACATGAGTAAAGAGATTTTAGATAGAGTATTTGATGAAGAAGGGTATCAAGTTCTTGAGGAGAAAAAGTGGAGATTTGACAGAGAAATATTTGGTGAAGAGTTTAGATTCAAGGTCATAGAAAGAGAGAATATTATCAAAACAGGAGAAGGGGAAATATTCAAGATACCTGAGAATCTAATAATAACCTATTCAAGCAAGAGGGCCAAAAAAGATAAAGAAGACAGGCAAAGGCTAGTAGAAAAAGCAAAAGAACTTTTAGAAAAGCCCGGCAATGTAAGGGCAGCAGAAAAGAGAGGCGGAAGGAAATATTTAAGACGCATTTCCGAATCAGAAGAATATGTACTGGATGAAGAAGCAATAAAGAGAGATGAGAAATTTGACGGTTTTTATGCAATTCAGACCAGCAAGAAAGAAATGAGTGTGACAGAAGTTTTGAATGCATATCATGATTTATGGAAGATAGAGCAGTCTTTCAGAGTAATGAAAAGTTGTCTGGAGGTAAGACCAATATTTCACTGGACGGAAAAAAGGATAAGAGGGTATTTTGTTGTGTGCTATTTAGCATTTTTACTGGAAAGAACTTTAGAATACAGCTTGAGGTCTAAGGGGAAAGAATTAAGCAGTGATAGAATAAAAGAAGCGATAGGTTCAATGAATTTTGTGGAGATAGAGATAAATGGGAAGAAATATTTAATCAAACAAAAGATGGAAGAGGAAGCTGAAGACATATTGAAGGTGATGAAAATAAAAGCACCAAAAAATTTCATTACATATGAGGAAGGCATGGAATTAATTAGCATGAGAAAGTAATGTAGTGACAAATTTCACGCCCATTTTTTGTCAATACCTGTATTCCCAAGCCTTTTGGGTTTCAAACTGACAAAGTCAAGAAAAGTATAAGCTAGATAGTAAAAAATAAGGGCTTTTACGCCCTTATTTTTTACTCAGACTTCCACAGTCCGTGCAAATTGCAGTAGGACCACGCTTTTAACTCTTTAGCATCTGTTACAAAAACTGCTTCAGGTTTTTCACCTGGTTTTAATACTTTTCTCATGTATACGCCATCAGCTAAAAGAGAAATCCATTCAATCCAATGCTTTTCCTCCATTGGGTGAGGAACACTTCCCACTTTTACGGTTACAATATTGCCATTTCTTTCAATAACTGGTATGTGCTTTTCTGTACCTGTATCTCCTGTTTTTTCTTGCATTTTAACCATTGGTTCACCACAGCATACCAATGTCCCTTGACCAGCATGAAGCACTTCTACAATATTTCCGCATTTTTCGCATTTATAAACGCCATATAAGTCAGCCATTGTCAATTCCTCCTTTAAATTATGTAAAGCCATGCAATTAGAATTAATTTGCATTGGATAATACATCTTAATGGAAATATATTATCCTTTATATTTATAATACATTAAAATTTTTTGGATTTCAAGAGGGAAAAGAAATTTTTTAGTAAATAACAATATCGGAAAAGTGAAAAAATGCATTTGTTAATTTTTATGAAAGTATGATAATATAATGGTGGGGAGGTGTATAGGATGCACAAAATATTGGTGGTTGAAGACGATGTCAATATAGCTAAGTTTATAAAAATAAATTTAGATAAATATTATGATACAGAAATAGTGCATGAAGGGAAGAGAGCTCTTGATTTAATTGGAAGTGAAAAATTTTCTGTTATAATACTGGATATAATGCTTCCTGATATAAGCGGTTTTGAAGTTTTAAGGGAGATAAAAGCGATGAAGATAAATACTCCTGTTATTGTACTCACGGCTAAAAGCCAGGATGTGGATAAAATCTTAGGTTTAGAGTTAGGAGCAGATGATTATGTCACCAAGCCTTTTAACCCAAGAGAACTTGTGGCAAGAGTAAAAGCGATTATAAGGAGAGTTTATGAGTTTAATCCGATTATGCAAAATGCTGGTAGTATAGAATTTGGAGAGGTAAAATTGGATTTAAGCCAAAATAAAGTCTTTGTGAAGGGAAAAGAGGTGTCTCTAACTCCAAGAGAATTTCAACTTTTAAAGATATTGATGACAAATAGAGACAGAGTGGTAAGAAGAGAAGAACTTATTGGTTTTATATGGGGAGAGTCCTTTATAGGGGATACAAAAACACTGGACGTTCACATTAGAAGGCTGAGAGAAAAAATTGAAACTAACCCCGACCAACCAAAATACATACATACTCAATGGGGAATTGGGTATTATTTTGGAGGAAATTAAATGAGTATAAGATTTAAACTTACAATTTCTTACATTTTATTGGTCGCAATGATAATAACTTTTTTGGAGTTATATCTACTTTAACCCTTGAAAAATATTATATAAACAACATAATTGAAATACTTACTTCACAGGGCAATTCCTTTTCTCGTGTATTTGATAGTTACATTGATGCAGATATATACGCGATAGGCCAAGATGTGGTTAAAAAGCTTGCAGCAGATACCAATGCACAAGTACAGGTTTTAAATACAGAAGGTATGCTTTTGGGAGACTCTTCTATCTCTTCTACTCCTATTCCCGTAAAGATACTCACTCCAGATGTGATACAAGCTATTTCAGGAGAAAATGGAGTCTATATAGAAAATCTCCACAATGAAAAAGTTCTCCACGTGTCAGTGCCTATAAAAAATAAAATAAATTATATAGCAGTATTGAGGCTTTCTTCTTCTTTAGAGGAAGTTTACAATGTAATAAAAAAGTTAGTGTTATTTTTTGGGGTAGTAATAACGGCCTCTTCTTTAGTTGCATTGGTGATAGGTTTTTTTATAGCAAACAGACTTACAAAGCCTCTTAACATGGTGAAAAAGGCGACTCAGGAGATGGCAAAAGGTAATTTTAAAGTCAGGGCTCAAAAGATTTCAAATGACGAAATAGGGGTATTGGCGGATTCTTTTAATAAAATGGCAGAAGAATTAGGGCAGTTGGAAGAGATGAAAAACGAGTTTATAAGCAATATCTCTCATGAATTAAAGACGCCGCTTACTTCCATAAAAGGATTTGCAGTAACTGCCATGGATATGGTGGGAGAAAATAGCGAATTATATGAGTATTTGAACATCATCGATGAAGAAGCGGATAGGCTTTCTCGCTTAGTAGATGAGCTTTTGGATTTTTCCAAGATAGAGCTAAATAAGATTAAACTGACTTTTGATGATGTGGATATAAATTGTTTAATTCGTGAAACAGTTGTTGCGTTAAAACCTGTTGCGGAAAATCATGGTGTCAACTTAATATGTGAAAAAAATAACGATAATCTTGTAGTCTATGGAGATAAAAATAGGCTAAAACAGGTGTTAGTGAATCTTATTGATAATGGTATAAAAGCTTGCGAGAGTGGTAAAACTGTAAAAGTTGTTCTTGAAGCGAAAGAGAGAGCAATAATAAAAGTGGAAGATGAAGGTCATGGCATTTCAGAGAGTGAAATGAAACACATTTTTGATAAATTTTATAGAGGTAAAAACAGCAGATACAGTGGTACAGGATTGGGACTTGCCATAGCAAAGAAAATAATTGAAGAACATGGTGGAAGTATAACCGTTGAAAGCGAAGAAAACAAAGGTACTGTGTTTACTGTAACTTTGCCTATTAAATATCAATAAATTGTTGACAATCTGACGGTTTTGTATTATTGATTATATTGATGATTTATATATATAGTGGAGGCAAATTTTATGAAATATAGAATTGAGCATGACTTGCTGGGGAAAAAAGAGGTGCCAGTTGATGCTTATTATGGCATACATACATTAAGAGCTTATGAAAATTTTCATATATCAGGACAAAAAATCCATAGAGAACTTATTATATCGCTTGCGATGGTCAAAAAGGCCGCAGCAATTGCGAATATGAAAGCTGGCTTGCTTGATGAAAAAAGAGCAAAGGCAATAATTTTAGCTTGTGATGAGATAATATCAGGTAAATACCATGATCAATTTATTGTTGATGCTTTGCAAGGGGGTGCAGGAACATCCTCCAATATGAATGCAAATGAAGTTATTGCAAATAGAGCAGCAGAATTACTTGGAGGAAGCCGTGGAGACTATTCCATTATACACCCACTGGAACATGTAAACTTGAGTCAGTCTACAAATGATGTTTTCCCGACAGCGGTGAGAATTGCAGCAATACGCCTTTTAAAGCCTTTGAGTGAGGATTTAGCTGAGCTTCAAAGTGTGCTCCAAGAAAAAGAAGAAGAGTTTTCTGATGTATGTAAAATGGGACGAACCGAGTTACAGGATGCTCTTCCTGTTATGCTTGGACAGGAATTCGGTGCATATGCGCAAGCAGTTGCGAGGGATAGATGGAGGATATATAAGGTTGAAGAAAGATTGAGGCAGGTCAACATTGGCGGTACTGCTGTTGGGACAGGTGTAAATGCCGAGCTAAAATATATATTCTCAGTTATAGAAATATTGAGAGAAATAACGGGACTTGGACTTGCAAGGGCGGAATATATGATGGACCCTACCCAGAATAATGATGTTTTTGTTGAGGTATCTGGGCTTTTAAAAGCGGCAGCCGTTAACCTTATAAAAATTTCGAATGATATAAGGCTTATGTCGTCGGGACCTAAATGTGGACTCATGGAGATTAATATACCAGAAGTACAGGCAGGTTCATCGATTATGCCTGGTAAGGTGAATCCTGTCATACCTGAGGCTGTAAAGCAGGCAGCGTTTCAAGTTATAGCATGTGACCATGCAATAACTTTATGTGCCCAAGCAGGTGAGTTTGAGCTTAATTTTACATTGCCTCAGATTGCATATAATCTTTTTATGCAGATAGATCTATTAAGAAATGCTATAAGAATATTTATAGATAAATGCATTAAGGGAATAACTGCGAATAAAGGTTACTTAAAAGAAACTGTTGAAAAAAGTTATTCGTATGCAACTGCGCTAGTTCCTTACATTGGGTATGAAAAGGCTACGGAAATTGCAAAAATGGCTAAAGAAAAAGGGAAAACGATAAGGGAAGTTGTGTTAGAGGCGGGACTCTTTACAGAGGAGGAACTTGATATAATATTTAACCCTTATGAAATTACAAAACCGGGAATACCAGGAAAAAGAAGATTGAAAGGAGAAAAATAATTATGAACACGACACCTATTTCTTCCAGACTCCACATAGCTATTTTTGGCAGGAGAAATGCAGGTAAATCAAGCCTTATAAATGCTCTTACAAACCAGGAAGTAGCTCTTGTATCTGATGTTGCAGGTACTACTACTGATCCTGTGTCGAAGGCAATGGAAATACTTCCAATAGGACCTGTTGTAATCATCGATACTGCTGGACTTGATGATACGGGAGAGTTAGGGGAACTTAGAGTAAAAAAAACCTATGAAGTTTTAAACAGAACAGACCTTGCAATTCTTGTCATAGACGGCACTATAGGGCTTTCAGAGTTCGAAGAAAATGTCTTGAAAATCATTAGAGATAAAAATATTCCAGTTATAGGGGTAATAAATAAAAAGGATTTGTCACAATATTCTGAGGAAGATAAGAGAAAATGGGAAGAAAAATTAAAACTAGAACTTATTGAAGTTTCTGCCTTAAAAAAACATGGAATTGAAACCCTAAAAATGATGTTAATAAAAAAAGCACCATATGACGACAGGGAACTTTCGATTGTGGGTGATCTAATAAAACCGGGAGACTTTGTAGTTCTTGTTATTCCTATAGATAAAGCTGCTCCAAAAGGAAGACTTATACTTCCGCAGCAACAAACAATAAGAGATATTCTTGACAATGATGCGATGGCTATTGTTACAAAAGAGCATGAGTTAAAAGAAACACTTCAAAATCTAGGGAAAAAGCCATCATTAGTTATTACAGATTCTCAGGCTTTTTTGAAAGTTAGTGCTGATACGCCGAAAGATATACCGCTTACATCTTTTTCTATTCTTTTTGCACGATATAAAGGTGATTTGGAGGAACTTGTAAGGGGTGTAAAAGCAATAAAAAAATTAAAACCTGGTGATAAAGTCCTCATTGCTGAAGGATGTACACATCACAGGCAGTCTGATGATATAGGAAAAGTAAAGATACCTAGATGGATACGCCAGATTGTTGGAGGAGACATACAATTTGACTGGTCAAGTGGCATAACTTTTCCAGACAATCTCGAAGAATACAGCTTGATTGTACATTGTGGAGCATGTATGCTGAACAGAAGAGAAATGATGTATAGAATCTCATATGCAAAAAGCAAAAACATTCCAATAGTAAACTATGGGGTATTAATAGCTTATGTTCAAGGTTTAATGCCGAGAGCTATAGAAATGTTTCCACTGGCAAAAATGATTTATGAAGAAGAATAGAATGGGACATTATACCTTTGTCCCATAAACTTTTTTATATTGAAATAATAAAACATAAAGTGTATATATAATAGCAATTATTCCACTTACTATAAAAGCTATATTAGAACCAAATTTTTGCGATAACGTGCCAGAGTACATTGAGCCTATAGGAGTAACACCACCAAAAACTAGAGAATATACGCTCATCACTCTACCTCTGAATTCATCTGCTGCATTAATTTGTATTGTGGTATTGGCAGAGGAGATGAAGGTTATCATAAACCAGCCGGATAAGGCTAAAAGTAGAGCTGTTAAAAGGTAATTGCTCTGTATGCCTATGAGTATTTGAAAAATTCCAAGTCCAAAGCCTCCACCAAATAGATACACGGGTTTTACTCCTCTTTTACTTACTGAAGCCAGTGTCAATGCTCCAATCAGTGCCCCTATTCCCATTGATGACATTAAAAAACCATAGTCTGTAGCTTCTCTGTGGAGGATATTTTTTGTAAAAACAGGTACCAATACATTGAAGTTCATAGAGAAAGTGCTCAAAATAGCAATCATGAGTATTGTGGTGAGTATGACAGGGGTATTTTTGATGTATATTAATCCGTCCCTTAAGTCCTCAAAAATCTTTGTTTTGGCGTCATTAGTTTTTGGTGTTATGCCTTCTACTGTAATTAATATGAGTCCTATTATCACAGCGATAAAGCTTGCAGAATTCAAATAAAAACATACGGCATATCCCAATTTGCCAATTAATATTCCTGCAATTCCTGGGCCTATTATCCTTGCTGCGTTAAACACTGCTGAGTTTAGAGCAATAGCGTTCATCAAATCTTTTTTTCCTACTAAGTCAATTATGAAGGATTGTCTTGCTGGCATGTCTATTGTGTTTAAAAAGCCGTTAAATAAAGCTAAAGCTAATATTTCCCAATATGTTATGACTTTTAAGGCAGTCAAAGTGGCTAAAATGAATGAAGAAATTGCAAAACTTGTCTGGGTAAATAAAATCAATTTTCTCTTTGGAAATCTATCTATTACAACTCCTGCAAACAAAGAAAAAAGCAACACAGGCAAAAACTGAACAGCACTTACCAGACCTAATAAGAAAGAAGAATTTGTTAGTTCAAGGACTAACCAACCCTGGCCTATGTTTTGCATCCACGTGCCTATAAGGGAAATCATCTGTCCGAACCAGAAGAGCCTGAAATTTCTGTGTTTGAGAGAAGGAAACGAATATTCTAATTTTTCTGCTATATTCATTACTATTTCCCCTCATGCTAAATTCTCATATAATAGTTCTATCGATTGATTAAAATATTTTTTGGCTTCTTCAGTATTATTGAGGGCAATATACAAATTTCCCAATCCTTTATATGCTTCGGACAAGTCTTTCTTAAGGCCAAGGTATTTGAGTATTTCCACAGATTTTAAAAGTTCTTTTTCGCTTAATTCGAATTGACCTTGTTTTAAATGTAAATTGCCCAGAATTGTATAAATCCTTCCCATCTCTTCTTCTTCGTTTATCTCTTTTACAATTTCTAATGATTCGTTTAAATATTCAAGGGCTTTTTCGTAGTCTTCCCTAAAATAATAAATTTTTCCTATTTCTGTTAGATTATATGCCATTCCCACTTTCATGCCCAAATCTTTGTATAAGGAATAGCTTTTAAAGAAATATTTTTCTGCGATATCGTATTTTTTTAAATCTGTGTATACAAAACCCAAATAATTGTATTCATTAGCAATATCTTCTTTTAAGTTTAATGTTTTGCTTATCAAAATAGCACGCCTTATGTGTTTTAAAGCATCATTATATTGTTTAAGCTCATAGTTTACAAGTCCAAGGCCATTATTAGAAAGAGCAATAAAATCTACCGCTTTAATTTGTGTAGAGTACTCGAGACATTTTATATAATAATCTCTTGCCTTGATAAATTCTCCTATTTTGCTGTATAAATTTGCTATGCTAAAAAGTATGCGAGACTTCAATTCAGTATTTTTTAAAGAATATTTTTCAAAGCCATCTAAAGCTTTTAAATAATTTTCTAAAGAAGATTGAAATTTTTGCAAGTTACCCAAAGACAGGCCTTTCATGTAGTAAATTTCTACCATAATTTCGTTGAAGGAATTTTTCTCAAAATAAGAGGATATTTTGTCTAAAATTTCAAGAACTTTTGGGTAATCTTTAATAACAAAATAGGATTTAGCCAGATAAAAATTTATCAAATTTGATGAATATTCATCTATTGCATTTTTTAAAATATCGAGGTATAATTTGATAGTTTCTTCATAATTTTTGCTGTCAAATGCCCTTTGTGCATTTAAAAATTTTTCGAGTATATTTTTGTATTTGGAAAGTTCTTTTTTTAATTCTTCTTTTTCTACATAGTCTTCATCTAAAAAGTACACTACCGGCTTATTTAATTTTTGTGCAATGAAGTTTAAAGCTTTTAAAGATGGACTTATTTTACCTTTTTCTATAAGGCTTATATAGCCTTTGGAAAATTCATCTCCTGATAAATCGCCTTGTTTTAAGAATTGCCTTTTTCTTTCTTCTCTAATCCTTCTACCTAATTCAACCATATCCATGTACTACCACCCCTTAACGTGCGTGCTAAAATATATTATAATTTAATTTGACAGATTTTTCAACACTTGTGCAAAGGATAAATTTAATTATATAAAAATCCAAATAAGTGATATAATATTATTTGTACATTTTAGCTTTTGAGGTGGTTGTTGTGAATAAACTATTTATAGTAGGATTAGGACCGGGCTCGGCAGATTCTATTACACTGGGGACGATAGAGAAAATGAAAAATGCTGATAAAGTTTTTTTGCGGACAGAAAAACATCCGGTTGTTTCTTATCTTAAGGAGCGGGGAATTGTTTTTGACACTTTTGACAAAATATACGAAAAAAGTACCACTTTTGAAGAAGTTTATGAAAATATTGCTCGGGAAATAATGGATATAGCAAAAAAATATCGAATGGTGGTATATGCTGTTCCTGGTCATCCCTATGTTGCAGAAAAATCGGTAGAATACATATTAAACTTCTGTAGAGATTGTGTCGATATATCAATAGAGGTTATACCAGCTATTTCTTTTATTGATACCATTATAGGCGAATTGAAAATTGACCCTATATATGGTCTCAAAATAATTGATGGTTTGTCTTTGGATGTTCAAAAGCCTGATAAGAGATGTGGCAATATTGTTGTGCAGGTGTATGATAGATTTATAGCTTCAGAAGTGAAGTTAAAACTGGCAGAAGTGTATGGAGACAGTTATCCTGTGACTGTTATAAAAAATGCGGGAATTCCAGGGAAACAAGTAATAGAGACAATACCCCTTTATATGATTGACAGGCTCGATTGTATTGATTATCTTACTTCTTTATACATACCACCTGTACAAACACTCTTTCAAGAAAAGTATGACATATATGACCTTTTAGAGATAATGAGAATTTTAAGAAGTGAAAAGGGATGTCCATGGGATAAGGAGCAGACCCATCAAAGCCTTGAAAAATATTTGGTGGAAGAGAGTTATGAGTTAGTTGATGCAATTGAAAAAGAATCTGAGGAAAAGATGGTAGAAGAATTGGGAGATGTGCTTTTACAGGTTGTTTTCCATTCACAAATTGCAACGGAAAGGGGAACATTCAATTTTGAAGATGTGGTAGATGGCATATGCAAAAAAATGATTTGGAGGCATCCTCATGTTTTTGGTACAGAGGAAATTAAAACCTCTAATGCAGTGTTAAAAAAATGGGATGAAATAAAAAGACAAGAAAAAGGTATAAATTCTTCTACTGATGCTTTAAAAGACATTCCAAGGTATATACCAGCTCTTATGCGAAGTTATAAGGTACAAGAAAAAGCTGCAAAGGTGGGTTTTGATTGGGAGAGGGTTGAGGATGCACTTTCTAAAGTCTATGAGGAATTAGAAGAATTAAAGGAGGTGTATAAAGGGAAAGATAAAGAAAAGATTATTGAGGAAGTTGGAGATTTAATTTTTGCAGTGGTAAATGTAGCTAGATTTTTAGATGTAGAACCAGAAAGCGCAACTCACAACACAGTGGAAAAATTTATAAAGCGATTTGAATACATTGAAAAAACTGCGGCAAAGAATGGACAAAAATTGGATGAAATGACTTTAAGTGATATGGATAAGCTGTGGAATGAAGCAAAGATGAATAATTTTAATAAAAAAAATGAAAAATAAGCGTAAATTAGCAGGATTTTTCGATTTTGTGAAGAATAAATAAGAGTAAAGCCATATTAACTAAGGAGGTATTGTTGTGAATAAGGCAGATCTTGTTGCGAAAATTGCAGAAAAAAGTGAGTTAACAAAAAAGGACGCTGAAAAGGCATTAAATGCTTTCATTGAAGCAGTAGAAGAAGCATTGAAGAATGGTGACAAAGTTCAATTAGTAGGGTTTGGCACATTTGAAGTAAGAGAAAGAGCTGAAAGAAAAGGTAGGAATCCTCAGACAAGAGAAGAAATAACTATTCCTGCTTCAAAAGCTCCTATTTTCAAAGCAGGAAAAGCGTTAAAGGATTTAGTAAATTCTTAAGAAAATCAGGTCTTTATGACCTGATTTTCTTACTTTTGTCTGGAGGTAAGAAGTATGAGAGTCGACAAGTTTTTGAAAGTTTCAAGGCTTATCAAAAGGCGTACGATTGCAAAAGAGGCCTGTGACAAGGGATTAGTTTTTATAAATGGCAAGCAAGCAAAAGCTAGTAACGAAGTAAAAGAACATGATATAATAGAGATAAACTTTGGAAATAAAATTGTCAAAGTAGAGGTTTTAGATGTAAAAGAACATGCTTTAAAAGACGAGACTTACAAAATGTATAAATTGATAGAAGAATGAATGATTTGTGAAAATCCCTCAAATACTATAAACAAAAGTATAGGAGGGATTTTAATTGTATAGGAACAAACTGAAATTAATTGCGGTGTTAGTAGCTTTGTTATTTGCTATGACTGCTTGCAAGCCGCCTACAAAGAAACCAGAACCTATTAGGAAGCCACGAATGGAACTACCTAAAATACCCGCAAAAATAAATGTGGGTGAAAACAAAGAACCTGTTCTTAAAGTTTATGTTGTGCAAACAGGCAAAATTGAAAATATGCCTTTGGAGAAATATGTTGAAGGTACAGTGGCGGGAGAGATAAAAAATTATTGGCCAATTGAGGCTTTAAAAGCCCAGGCAATTTTAGCTAGGACATATGTTTTAAATTTTGTAAGTACTAAAAAGTCAAAATATCCTGGAGCCGACATATCAACAGATTTTGAGGAGGCTCAGGCCTGGAACCCTTCAAATATAAATTCTAAAATAAAAGAAGCCGTAAAAGATACCCGAGGAGTAGTTGCTGTCTATAACGGAAAATTTATAAATGCTTGGTTTCACTCTCATGCAGCAGGACAAACTGCTTTGGCTAAAGAAGGCCTTAATTTCAAAGAGACCGAACCTCCTTATATTGTGAGTGTAAAGTCAAATGAAAGTCCTAGTGCACCAGCTAATGTAAAGCATTGGACAGCTATTTTTACCAAAAGTGAAGTGATTAATGCATTTAAGAAAATGGGGCTGGGTATAAACGATTTTAAAACTGTGAAAATAGGCACAAAAGGGGCTTCAGGAAGAACTGTAAACTTTCTTTTTGACAAAACGCCTGTAAATGCTCCCGATTTTAGAATGGCAATTGGAAGTGAAAGGCTAAAGTCCACTATGATAGATGAAGTTTCTTACGATGGAAGTAAATTGGTGATAAAAGGAAGAGGGTTTGGGCATGGTGTAGGAATGTCTCAATGGGGAGCATATCAGATGGCTAAAGAGGGGAAAAAGGCAAAAGATATACTAAACTATTATTTTAAAGGTATAAATATAGTAAAAATTTGGGATTAAAATCCTCCGGAAGGAGGATTTTTTTGTTCTAAAAAAAGTACAAGATTCATAGATAATAATAGTTATTGAAAGAGAGAGGAGGTTCAAGATGGAGGATAAAAAAGGTTTTGCAAGAGGAGGAAAGCCTCACAACCTTACAATTGAAAATAGAGAAAAAATCAGTGTATCAGGTGTAACCAATGTTGTAAGTTTCGATGATGAAACGGTAATATTGGAGACTGATTTAGGAGTTTTGACAATAAAAGGGCAAGGATTGCACATCAATAAACTAAACCTTGATGACGGACAAGTGTCAATTGATGGTGAAGTGATAAATCTAAATTACAGCGACAAAGTTGGTTTTATAGGAAAATCTGGAGGATTTATAAGTAGGATGTTTAAATAAGTCGCGTATTGCGGCTTATTTTGTTTTGTCTATTCGATTTTAAAAAATTTAGATGTTATAATAAGTTTGGGTTGTTTTTATATAAACGAAGGCGTTTGGATATAAAATAAATGGTGAGGGGGGAAAGAAATTGAAGAAGGTTTTTTTGATAGATTTTGACGGTACTGTTACCAAAGTAGATACTGTTGATTTGATGGTGAAAAAGTTTGCGAAAGATGGATGGCAGTATTATGAGGAATTGTGGGAAAAAGGCGAGATGTCTACAGAAGAATGCGCTATTGAGACTTTAAAGCTTATGGAAATGGATGAGAAAAGACTTTTGGATTTGCTTTACACTATTGAGATAGATGATTATTTTATGGAGTTTTTGGAGTTTTGTAGTACAAAAGGTTATGAAGTTGTAATAGTGAGCGATGGATATGACTTTAATATAAAAGCTATTATGGAGAAATACAGATTTAATGTAAAATTTTACAGTAACAAACTTTGGTTTGAGGATGGAAAAATAAAAGTGGATTTCCCTTACAAGAGCAGGGATTGCAATAAATGTGGAATGTGTAAGCTGGAAGTATTGAAGAGATACAAAAGTAGGGGATATTATGTAGTCTATATAGGGGATGGATATTCAGACCTTTGTGTTGCAAAGCACGCAGATGAGGTTTTTGCAAAAGATGTTTTAGAGAAATATTGCAGAGAAAATGGCATTCCACACATTCCTTTTAAAAATTTTGGTGATATTATAGAAAAAATTAAGGCAATAAACTTAATGGCTGTTTATCGCCTTAACAATTGGCGGTAGAACTTGTTTTTTTCTGGAGATGACATACGGCAAATAGAAGCTGTTGTTTTTTATTTCAACGTTGAAAGCTCTTTGTACCAGTTCTTTGTTGTTTCCTACAAAAAGTATTTCAGACCCCTCATTTATTATATCTGTTAACATAAGCAATAAAATATCATAGCCTTTATCTTTTTTTACTTTTTCCATAAAGCTTATAAGGTCTTGTTTTAATTCTCCTGGATCTGTCAAAGTGTTTACCTGCCCTATGCCGATTTTGTAATTGTTGATTGTGAACTCTTTAAAATCTGTATAAAATATTTCTTCAACGCTTTTTCCTTCGAGGGAAGTACCAGCTTTAAACATTTCATTTCCAAATTGGTTAATGTCTATATCAGCGATTTCTGCAAGCTTTTTGGCTGCCCTTACGTCTTCTGGAGTACAAGTTGGAGATTTAAATACAAGAGTATCTGATAAAATGGCAGCACACATTATTCCAGCTATTTTTGGTTCTGGTATTAAACCTCTTTCTTCAAAGATTCTGTTTATGATTGTTGCTGTAGCCCCTATTGGATGGCTTCTGAATAATATTGGCTGGTCGGTTTGTATAGTTCCAATCCTGTGATGATCGATTATTTCGAGTATTCTAGCTTGTTGTATCCCTTCTACCGCTTGTGAAAATTCATTGTGGTCAACCATTATGACGTTTTTTCTCTCATAATCTAAAATATGTCGTCTTGCCAAAAGTCCTACCACTTTTCCTTCTTCGTTAACTACAGGGAAATTGCGGTACCTGTATTTCAGCATTACTTCTTTTACATCATCGATGTAATCGCTAGTTCTAAAAATTACCAAATCATCTTTTTTTATTATATAGGACAATGGTATACTTTGGTTTAAGAGTTTTACTGTATCAAAAGTATCCGGCATAACTTTTATAATCGTTACTTTGTGTTGTTCAGCCAGTTTTAAAACTTCATCTTGAAGGCTGTTGTTACCTGTAATTATGAGAGCTTTGATACCTTTTTGTATTGCGGCCAGTTGTATGTCTTCTCTGTCTCCTACAATTAAAATATCCCCTTCTTTTATTCTGCTTAATACATTTTCCTTAGACATTGCAGATACTAATACATTGCCATAAAGGTAATCTACGTATTTTAGTATTACTTCTCCTTTTAAAGTAGTCAATATATTTTCTATAGGGATTTTGTATTTTGACAATTCGTGAGAGGAATGAGAGGAAGAAAAGTATGCTTTTGCTAAATCTCCCATTGTTGCAATTCCTATAAGTTTATTTTCTTCATCTACAACGGTTATTGTCCTTATATTTTTTTCCATCATGGTATTCCATGCCTCAAACATGGGGGTATTTTCTTTAAACACAAGGGGTTTGTCAAATTTAATGTCTTGAACTTGTGTATACACATTTTCAATAAGGATAGGTTCTTCTACTCCAAAATAGTCAAGGACAAATTTTGTCTCACGGTTTATAGGTCCTAATCTCACAGGTATGGCATTTATGCCTTCAGATATTCTTTTTAAATAAGCATATGCAATAGCTGAGCAAATGGAGTCTGTGTCTGGATTTCTGTGCCCTGAAATATACACAGTTGTCATGATAGTATCCCCCCTATTTTAGTTTCATTCTTGTTGGGATATATAAATATAATATAACAGAGAAGGAGGTATGTAAATGGTAATGACTATACAAAGTCAGATTTATGCCTTTTTAGTTACAGTATACGGCGGATTTGTCTTGGGATTTATATATGATGTTTTTAAAGTGATAAGGCGTATACTGAAACTTAGAAAAGTTTTTTCCAATATTGCCGATATTATATTTTGGATTATTGGAACGATTGTTATGCTTTATTTTATGTATATCAGCAATTACGTAGAAATTAGGCTTTATAGCTTTTTGGGTTTTGCAATAGGCGTGTTGTCTTATAATTTATTATTAAGCCAATTTATTACTAAAGCTTTAATTAAAATATATCAATTTGTGGCTGAGGTAGTAAAGAGGATGATAAAAATTATTATATATCCTGTGAGAGTTATAGTCAATTTTCTTATTATTCCTTATAGGTTTATAAAAAGAGCTGTGGCTTTGCCATACATTTTTGTGAGAAATAATTTATCACATTTTAATCTTTTTAAGAAAAAAAAATAAAGGATTTTTTAAATCGTTGTCGAATAAGAATAATAGATTGAGAAAAGCGGGTGTTTTGACTATGAAAAAGCGAAAGATAAAGTTAAAACCGATATTGCTTATTGTATTTATTATATACGTGGTTTTTACCTTTTTTGAGCAGCAAATAGCATTAGACAAACTTAATAATAGGTATCAAGATTTGAAAAATAGAGAAACTGCTGCAATTAAAGAAAATAACTATTTGAATGAATTGCTTAGATATACGCAGACAGAAAGTTTCATTGAAAACGAAGCGAGACAAAAATTAGGCCTAGTAAAAAAAGGTGAGATAATTTACATAGATATCTCAAAAACCAAGGCTACAGAGCAAAAAAAGTGAAATTTTCAAAAAAATTTGTCTTGAAATATTTTGTATTTTAATATATAATAAGCTCATTGAATAAATTTTTAAAGGGAGGATTTTTATTTATATGCCATTTGAGGTTGGAGATGTTGTTGAAGGCACTGTGTTAAATATTACAGACTTTGGAGCATTTATTCAGCTACCAGAAGGTAAAACCGGTCTGGTCCACATTTCAGAAGTTGCTAACACTTATGTGAAAAACATACGGGAGCACCTAAAAGAGCACGACAAAGTAAAAGTAAAAGTGCTTTCAATGGATGACAATGGAAGAATAAGTCTGTCAATCAAAAAAGCTTTGCCTAAAAATAATGGAGAAAAGGGCCCAAGGGATTTTGTTTGGCAGAGCAACAGGAATTATAATGCTAATAGTTCTTTTGAAGAGCGCTTGCTTAAGTTTTTAAAGGATTCTGACGAAAGGCAGCAGCAGCTTCGAAAGAATTTCGATTCAAAGAGAAGAAATACTGGATATAGAAAAAGCAATGGATATTAACTTCGGGTTATTCCCGAAGATTTTTCATAATGTGAGGGATAAATTTTAGACAATTTTGTCTATAATAATTGGGGGTTATTATGAGAGTTTCAGCTATTGATATAGGGACAAATTCAATACGACAGCTTATCTGTGACATAGATGGGGAAAACATAAAAAAAATACGAAAAGACGTAGAAATTACTCGCCTGGGAGAAGGTATATCTAAAACTGAAAAATTGAATAACAATGCTATACGAAGAAGCATTGAAGTGATTGAACAATTTGTAAATTTGGCTCGCGAGGAAGGGACAGAGATTATATATGCTTTTGCTACCTCGGCAATGAGAGACGCCAAAAATAAAGAAGCTTTTTTCGAGGAAATTAAAAAATTGGGTTTAGATGTAGAAATTATAGATGGGGAAACAGAAAGTTTATACGGATACATTGGTGCAGTAAAAGGCGTTAACAAAAAAAATGCTGTAGTTTTGGATATAGGAGGGGGAAGTACTGAGCTTGCCTATAAAGGCGAAGAATTTGTGAAAGAAAGCTTTGATATAGGGGCTGTAAGGCTTACTGAAAAATTTATTAAAAATGACCCTCCTTCCACTGAAGAATATGATGAAATTAGACTTCACATAATAGATATGGTCATCAATTCCCTTGATAAATACAAAGAAGTTGAAAATATTATCGGGATAGGAGGAACGGTAACAACTCTTGCTGCAGTTTCACAGCAGCTGGAAATTTATTCTCAAGAAAAAGTTCATGGATATAAGTTAAAAAAAGAAGAGATTAAAAGGATTCTTGATAAATTTATGTCTGTTACATTGGAAGAGCGAAAACTTATCCCTGGATTGCAGCCTCAAAGAGCTGACATAATAATTACGGGAACTGCAATATTGTTGACTATATTAGAGATGCTAAATTTAAAAGAAATTACAGTTAGCGAATGGGATAATTTAGAAGGGGCAGTTTTATATAGATTTGCGAATCTAAAAACTTAAGTAGCTTGCAAATTGCTGCTTTTTTGGGCAAAAAAACTATTGACTTGAGTGTGTATATGTAATATAATAAATACTGTCTTGAGGAAATGATGTGTGCCGGAGTGGCGGAACTGGCAGACGCACAGGACTTAAAATCCTGCGGGCTCTAAAAGCCCGTACCGGTTCGAGTCCGGTCTCCGGCACCAGTATACTGCCGCGGGGTGGAGCAGTCCGGTAGCTCGTCGGGCTCATAACCCGGAGGTCGTAGGTTCAAATCCTACCCCCGCAACCAAATATGGCGGCGTAGCTCAGTTGGCTAGAGCATGCGGTTCATACCCGCAGTGTCGGTGGTTCAAATCCACTCGCCGCTACCAGCAAAGAACGGAAATCGTCACCTATCCAGAAGTAAAATTCGCACTTTATTTCATCTGGGGTGACGGTTATTTTTTTTATGTAGTTTTTAAGCACTTTACTTCATGAAATGGTATTGTTTCATCCAATAAAGCTTTCATGAGAGAAGTGTTAAGTAAATTGATACTGCTCAACTAAATCATTCCCCCTTATCTTCTTCATCTTCTATGGCTTTTATAATCCTGATTATTTGCTTTATATCTCGAGGAGAAAGCTTTTTCGTCTGCTTAAACAGAAGTTTCAAATCTTCCCTTTCTTTTAATGTATTCCAAAACTCCAGCAGCTCTGGGTCGTCCGAAACAGCCTCTGTGATTTCGTCAACTGGAGAGCGAATATCTGTTCTTCCAAGGAGATAATCAATGGAAACGTTAAAAAAATCCGCTATTTTTTTTAGGGTTTCATAGTCTGGTTCCTTCCTTTCTGTCTCATATCCCGCTATAGTAGAACGACTTATTCCTAGTATCTTTGCAAGGTCCTCTTGGGTTAAGTTTTTTTCTTTACGTAGTTCTCTCAATCTATCTGAAAATGTCATTTTTTGAAACCTCCTTTTATGTTATTGTAGCTAAAAATGTCCCTAAAATAAACAATATGTCCCAAAAAGAAAAAATTTTTTTAAAAAACTCTTGACAATGTTTCTAAACGGAACTATAATAAGATTAGGTAAAGTTGCTAAACGGGACATAAAGTAGGAGGTAATGAGCAGTGTTCAGATTTGCCAACCACATCTGTTTTAGAACTGCTATAATGTTTGTTATGTGGATCATCTTGATTGTTATGCCTCATAATCGCTTTGTCACTGCTGTGCTTATATTTTTTATCGGAATTAGGGTTCCCTTTTTTTCTTGCATTTTACTGTAATCATCAATGGCACCTCCAAAAACATCCAAAAACTTTATTGCTTTTGATAATTAAAAACCGTAATACAGCAATTTTTGAATTATATAAAGATTTTGGCAGCAAAGCCTTACCAAACATTTTAAATAACATGAAAAACAGCGATACCTTCATTCTGAAAACCCATTTATTTATCAACAGTAACCGTTTTGTAGAGAATTTTGTAAAGAAGTTTGAAATTCCTCCCTGCAGGATAAAATGTGATTCTGAAAAACTAAACCGTCTTGAGATTTTAACTTTGGCAATATCAATACTTATAATAAACCTTTTTAAATTTATTTATAGAAACAGAGATATGATAAATATAAAAGAAATCTTAAATCGGGAATTTTACAAAATTACAATCAAGAAAAGATAAAATCATCTATTTCTTCAATTTCTTTACTGAAGCTGCTCACAACTTTATATCTCAAATTTAAAAGCTTCACATACTTCTTAACCCCTTTTTCTGGCCTAACAAATACCGTCAAAAACTCATAAGGGAACTCCTTCATTCTTCCGAACTCTCCTTCTGTCCCTCTCGACAGCACAACTATTTTTGTGGCATTATCAAGCGCAGTTTTAACAATTTCATTAAACTCATCCGGAAGGTCAAAAATTATCACATCAAACTTGCTTCTCGCAAACTTCACAATCGCATCAACATCACTTTCTTTAATATCTCTTACGAGACTTACTTTAGGAGGTTCAGACTTAAGCTTTATGCTGGACCTTCCCGTCCTCCCCCACATTGGAATGTGGCTTAAAGAGAGAACAAAAGAGAGCTTTTTTGAAAATTTAATTGAGTACAGCTCAAATGTATCTGTACTTCAGTCTCCTCCTTCTTTTGGCTTGTGGGGTATAATAATGGGTTTAAGTTTGCTTGCAGCTGTATTTTTACGTTATCACATACATTATTCTATTTCTTTTACTAATTTCCTTCTTTCTTTTATCAATCCTTTAATGGCTTATAATACAATAAAAAGCGAAATTTTTGTGTATCTGCCTATGATTTGGATTGGATGGGCATTTATTACAGACGGGATTGTAGGCATGATAAGAGATAAGATTGTTAGGAAGACGCAGCATAAACAGACACTGCTGTTAGTTGAAGCGGTAATTCAAGTTTTATTTCCTTTTATAAGTGTTTTATTTGCAGTTAAATCAATAGGAATTTACATTGTTGTGCTGTTTGTTGGCTTTTTAGTACTCTGGAATCAGCTTTTTGTGCACACAGTGCTTTCGTTTCTTCCTTAAAGTTTTAGCTAAAAGATAAATTTTAAGTATTTCGGTAATATGTCAAGAGGGTGATAAAAAAAATTCAAAAAAAATTTAATAAAATAACCTAAAAAAGGGTATAGCAAAGCTAACCATCACGCAATAAGCTAATGAAAATTAATGTAAAATATGGTTATGGGGTAATATGTTAACTTATACAATCATCTCCTTTCATTATTGGGGATTTATAAAGTTTTTCTTCGCGCAGCAGAGCGAAGACTAACCTTACAGTTTTACGTGCAGTCAATACAAGAGCACGTTTATGCTTGTGAGTTTTGCTTTCTTTAAATTTGCGGGCATAGTATTGTGAGAACTCAGGTAAATACTTCCTGAGCTTAAAGCTGCTTGGATAAAATAATATCTGAGATACTCATTACCAGTACGCTTGAGATATGTGTCCTCCGCTTTAAAATCAGCAGACTGGTACTCTGACCAATAAAGGCCGGAAAACTTTGCAAGGGCATTATCATTATCAAACCTTGAAATTCCGCCTATCTCAGATATTAAGCCGGCTGCGATGGTTGGGCCAATACCTTTTACTGATGTAAGACAAAGAAATTCATTGTTAAATCCTTTTACCTCATTAATAATGGCTTTTTCTACAGCTTTCTTCTGCTTTTCAAGGGACTGTAGATTGTCAAAGCAAGACTTGATAACAAAGTTTAAAGAATCATCTACAGTAGCATTAATTCTATAAGACTTGCGAACAGCCTCTTGAAGCAATTTAGCTGTAGCTTCAGGATCATCAAAGCAATCTTTACTAACCAAAAAGCCGGCAAGTTCATCAAGCGGTCGAGCCGCAATATCATCAAGGGTGAAAAACTCATTAAATATTTCAGTAGCAGTTGCTCCAAAATTATTACTAAAGACTTTATTTTGGCACAAACCGCTAAACTTAAGGAACAAATTGCTGAGTAAATAATTTTTTTCTCTAACAATACTATTAACAATGTGAAAGCGATGGCGAGTAAGCCTCTGGAGAGCAAGATATCTAAAATCTACAGAACAAGATTTAGGGAGTCTACCGAATCTCAGTTTTTCAGCAATAGCAAAGGCATCAATCCAGTCATTTTTAGGTAAATTGCCGAGAGACTTTTTAAAAGCATTAATGATATTTGCATTAAAAGTAGTAATAGAAGGTTGATAAGGCTTAAGAGCAGAATGATCAGCCAAATAATACTGGAGGTGCCAGCCATAGACTGAAGTAGATTCCAAACCAATAAAGACCTTTTGGATATTGTATTTATTACAACACTCCAAGATACGTGATACTATAACATCACAACCATGAGGGTTATTTTCTACAGAAAAACGGGAGGAAGCATCATTACCCTCCTGGTCGAGAATATGAACCTTGACATCATTCAGGCTTACATCCATACCAACAAAAAGCTTATTCAAGATCGTTACACCTCCTTTCAAAAGTGATAAAGTAAGTAAAAGTTAATTTGAGATAACCCTAGCAACCAGATTATTTAGCAACCTCGCAATTAGCTCTTAATATATAAGCCTGAATCCTCTGCTGCCAGGGGCTTATATATGACAAAGCAGATTTCGCGTAAGAAAAGGCAAATCTGGTGTAGGGACCACACTTAAAAGAGCGGTCAAGCCGCATGGAGGACGAAAGCCTGTCCCACATTAACTTTACAGTATAATAATGCTACAAGTTATCTCAAAAGTAAATAATAAGGCCGAAAAAAGATGAGACGGACGCGCCATGAATCCTGCATATTGCGCAATATTACGGATTCATGGCAATAGATAAGATTTTAGACAAGATGAGAATATTAAAGATTTCCAGTTATAAATGCACTTTATTAAATTTTTAAGAAGTGAGACAAATTTATTGTCTTTAAAATTAATTATACGAGGAGGTAGGTAAGATATGAGGAGAGTTTTA
This sequence comes from Thermoanaerobacter kivui, assembly GCF_000763575.1. Lineage (NCBI taxonomy): Bacteria > Bacillati > Bacillota > Clostridia > Thermoanaerobacterales > Thermoanaerobacteraceae > Thermoanaerobacter > Thermoanaerobacter kivui. The sequence goes on along the minus strand of NZ_CP009170.1, from coordinate 2,085,165 downwards.
AGCTTTACTTTGACATTACTTCTTGTCATTTTTCTAGTGGCGGGCTGCGGTGAGATAAAGAAAGATACAGGGAGAACCGAAAATACTGTAAATGAAGCTGTTAAAAGTGAGAAGGTAAATCCTCAAAAAGAGCTCACTGCAGGAACCGTTGTAAGCTCCAACAACAGCGAAATAGTTTTAGAAAGCGGTGGAGAAAAAGTTAAATATGATTTTACAGCTGAGAAAACTGTATTTGTTGAGGGAATGCCCAAGGACATTAAAGAAGGTGTGTTTGTAAAAATCATAAGAAAAGACGGTGAAAATTATATTTACGTCATCACACAGGGCAGAAAAGAAGCTCTTGAAGATGGAAGCACAAGTATATTGGGGATTTTAAAAGAAGCGAATGATAATTATGTTGTGGTAGACATAAATGGAAAGGAAGAAAGGTACACTGCTTCAGATAAAACTGTTATGCAGAAATTTTCTGACTCAGATAAAGTGATGAGGTATAATAAAGATGAGCTGAAAAAAGGAAACTGGGTGATGGTACTGGTCGATAAGGATAATAAGATAATAGATATTGTGTATTAACGGTAGGGATTTTTCATTTTCACTTCGCTCAAATCAAAAATCCAGTTAAGAGAGCACCTCTGCTTCGCAGACGTGCTTCAGTTTGTTGACAAAGCAAAATTTTAGCCCCTGTTTTCTTAGTACCGAAAGCAGGGGCTGTATATATCTGGATAAAATTTTCTTTAAAACTCCAAATAATGAATAAAGTTTTGAAATGTCAAAGGGCCCTTTGCCCTTCCTCCATAACCATAAGGCCATTTTCTTTAAATTCATGGCAGCAAAAACAAGCATCGCTTGCATGGACAATTTTTCCTTCCCTCTTAACGTCGTCCATCGCAAACCATGCTTCTCCTTTAAATCTGCAAATACTCTCTCTATTGTCTCTTTCCTTCTCTCATATACTTCTTTACAGTAAGGTGTATGCCTTAGGTGTTCTGCTTCTTCTACATATCCTTCCCATATGTGCCTGAATATCCTCTTTGTGTAGTCTTTACTTTGGGTACACTTTTCTCTTAGAGGACAGTTTTTACATTTTTCTGGGTTTGATTTGTATTCTCTATATCCTTCTCTGTTGGTTGTAACATATGTTAATATTTCATTCTGCGGGCATATGTAACAGTCATAGTATTCATCATAAACAAATTCATGTTTTTTCATGAAACCATCTTTTGTTTTTGGCCTTGTATACGGCACTGCTGGTATTATTTGTCTATCAAATATTGTCTTTAATATGTACGGATTTTTATAGCCTGCGTCTACTGCTATTGCTTTCGGTTTTCTTACCCTCTTTTCAACTTCTTCTAATACTTCTTGAAACATCACACTGTCGTGTACATTTGCAGCTTCAACTTTTACTCCTAATACAAATCCGTTTTTATCGCAGGCTGTGTGAAAAGAATATGCAAAGATTTTTTCTTTTCCGTTTTTGTTTAACATTCCGCTATCCGGGTCTGTTTTGCTTACTTTCACTTCTTTCGTCTTTATCTTCTTGATTTTCTTTAATGGCTTTTTGCCATGAGCCTCTCTATCCTTGTTTATTTCTTCTTCTAGTTTTTCTTGATAAGTCCTGGCTTCTTTTTCTACTATTTCTTTGGTGTATTTCTTCTTGTTGGCACTTGCTTTTACATGGGTTGAATCTATGAATACTTCCTCTGCATTTACTAGCCCATGTTTTATTGCTTCTTCTAAAATTTTCGTAAATATTTTTTCAAATATATCCGTCCCCTTGAATCTTCTTATGTAGTTCTGACTAAATGTTGAAAAATGAGGTATTTCTTCTGTCAGCCCATACCCTAAAAACCATCTATACGCTACATTTGTTTTTATTTCTGCTATTGTCCTCCTCATCGATGGTATACCAAAAAGATATTGAATGAAAAGTATTTTTATGAGTACTACTGGGTCTATGCTTGGTCTGCCGTGATCTTCGGAATATTTCTCTTTTACTAAATCATATATGAAACTAAAATCTCTATAACTCTTTCTATCTTCCTTAAAAGGTGATCTTTTGGAACTAACTGATCTATGCTTACAAATTCTATTTGATGTCTGGCATCCTGTTTCTTTGATAACATCTTTCTTCTCCTCTCCTCTTTTGCTTTGTACCGTTAAAAAAACAAGGAACCCTTCTCATCATAACGGGTTCCCGATATTTTGTCAACAGTCTGGATGACGAATTTTATATAATTTCAAATCCAGTATTAAAGGAAAAAGTCTTTAAAGTGCCTATGATATGGGGAAGTAGTTGGAAAGGTTCTTTAGCTGCTGCGTTTAAAGATTTAATAAATGAAGAGGCTAACCTTAAAAAAAGGAGAAAAATTGTTGATAGTTACTTAAGAATATTTGGAGCAGGTTCTGAAAGTATAAAGGGAATAGAGGATTATTTAAAAGGGGATAGTAGTGATTTAGGGAAGTTTAAAGAAAAGCTTTTAGAATTTATATTATTTGAACTTGGAATGATGATAGACAAAGATTTTATAGGCGAAATTAAAGACAAAAATTCATACGAGGAACTTCAAGCTATTCTTCAGAAGAAAATTTCTGAGAAACTTCAAAAAGATAATAAAAACCTACCAATAGAATTTCAAACACATAAAGGAAGAGCTATATTTTATCCTACATATTTTGACAGACTTTCTTTAGAGGTAATAAATCCCCATGATAGAAGAAAAAGAGCTGGAACACAACCTATTTACCATGAAGTAGTTCCAGAAGGGACAGAAGGAATTTTACAGATTATATACATTCCATTTGATGGCATATTAAAAGAAAATGAAGTATTAAAAAGTGAAGCGGAAAAAGATTTAGGAAATCTTTTATTAGCAATTGAGAAAGTTTCACAGAATGGAATAGGAGCAAAAACAAAACTTGGATGGGGGACTTTTGAATTATGTGAAGATAAGTATTATTTTACTAACAAAGATTTAAATATAAGTAATGAACTAGCAGGTAAGGGGTGGTCAAGATGGCAGGGTTAAATTTAGAAAACTTAAAGAAGTATAGAAATGAAATTTTAAAGGCAGAGACAGTTTCCTTGTTAGCTTTGTGGGATAAAGTAGATCCAAACCAACAAAATAAGGCAGATATTAATTTAGATAAAAAATCTTTATCTGATTGGGAAAATGATATTAAAGGCAAAAAAATAAAAATTTTAGAAGAAGAATTTGAATTATGGAGTTATTTTCTTAATAATTGGCGTGAATGGAGAAGGCGACAAGACAAAAAATATTTATTGGAAGTATTATATGGAGTTGGTGAAAGCCTAAACTCTGGCATAGATAAGGGATCGCCAAAAGATGATATTAAGGTTGAACCTCAATATAGTAGATGGTTATCAAATCCTTTTGGGAGTTTTAAAAATAGAATTATTTATTTATCAGAAATCGAAGATTCTATAAATAATAAGATTTGTGACTTAAAAAACTCTATAACCAATATCCTTGGCTCTAATAACCTAGATTGGGAAAAATTTAAATCAATTAGAGAAAAATTTAAAAATTTTTTTGCTGGTTTATTGAGTGACGATAGATTTCCAATAAACGATGTATCATTGTGGGAACAAGCTTATATGGCAACCACAATGTTTAAAGCTTCTCTTTCTGAATATATTTTAAAAAATAATAATATTCAAAGTTTGCCTAAACGAATGGATGTCCGATGGCGTATTCTTGGCATACAATATGATAAGCTTGGTTTAGCAGAAAAAGGTTATAAACCTCAGCAAATACTGTGGTATAGAGATAAGGCAAGAGAAATAGATGATGAAGTAAAGAAACTTTTGGAATATGAATATCCTATTGGAAATGAAATATATCGAGATGAAACAGGAGTTTATTTTTTAGTTGGTGAAGGCTTAGGTGATGATTTAAACGACGATAGTAATTTGGCAAGATTAAAGAGAGATTTAAAGGAAATAGAAGAAAAAATATTAAATATTTTTAAAGAAAAGTCCTTTGACGAATTTTATCCGGCTATTTTTCTTACTAAAGCTTCAAGAGGTCTTATGAACCTATGTTATCTTCTTGAAAATGCAAAAGAAAATTTTTTAAAAGCAGATTGGAGCAAGAAAGAAATTGATATATGTATTGAAAAATCTGAAAGCGGAAGAGCAAAAGGCATTTGTCAGGTTTGCGGGCAGAGATTAGTATTCAAATCGGATAGATTGGATGAAGACAAAAATATTTGCGATACATGTTATAAGGAAAAAACGCAGGGCAGGATTGATAAATGGCTTGAAGATACGAGTAAAGAAACTATTTGGATGGATGAATTAAAAGATAAAAATGATGGAGTTGCATTGGTGACAATGAAGTTTGAGCTTCATGACTGGTTAAATGGTGATATGCTAAACAGTTTACTGGTGAGGGAAGAGAATTTTAAGAATTTAAAATCAGATTTAAATACATTATTAGCAGAAGTAAAAAAATATTATACCAATTTTTTAAATTCAAGTAACAAAAATTTAAAAAGCTTCAATTCATTTGGAAGTTTAAATAGTATTAAGAGTTTTGTTGAGTTATTTGACAAACATGGAATTCAAACACCTTATGAGAAAGTAAAGAAAAAAATTATTAATCTACTGCGGGAAAAAAATAATTTACCGCCTGATAGTGAAGATATAATGATTTTAGATTTATTTAACAGAAATTTCTTCCATTTTTTAAATGTAGAGGGGACAATATAAAAGAAAGCAATAAAAATAACAAAACTAAATCTGTTTTAAATAAAAATGGCGATCAAATATTTTCTATAGATAATTCTGAAATTTTTTTAGACAAATGGAAAAATTATTATTCACATGAGGGATTAAATTTAATAATAGATATTTTTTGTTTTGCTTTTATTGTTGGGTTAATAAAAAACATCTTACTTGAACGTTCTATTGGTGATAGATGGGAAAAATTCATTTACAAGAAATTAGATGATTGGGATAAAAATCAAAATAGACCATTAAAATCAAAAATAGATTTTGATCAGAGAAAAATTGATTGGAACAATCTTACTGATTCAGATACAGACTTCTTGTCTACGCTTATCCTTCAATTTCTCCTTCGAAAAAATCCTTCTCCAGCGAGGTTGAGAAGGATATGGAATAGCACAAAAGAATTTTTTGAGGATATAAAAGCAGATATATGTGCTTATGCAGGTATTCCTCAAAACAGGAGGAAAAGATTTTATTGGGAAAATGTAAAAATTAAGGATACAGACAAAAATATCTCAGATGGCGAATATCAGGATGGAGAAGCTATTTTTTGGGCTGATAAAGGTAAGGTTTATTTAATATCTTATGTGAAAGATTTGCAAATAGGTAAAGAGTTTAATCTGAAAGAGTATACTGGTAACAGAAAAGTAATAACATCAGTTGAATATGTTGAAAACACAAAATTTGAATATTATCAACCTTATATCTCCATTATAGACCCTACACCTATTAGCTGGCAGTTTATTATACCTGCTGAGTATGTGCCTAATTTGATTGATAATGGCATGAAAAAATATTACGAAAATTTTAAATTTGTTTATGGGAAACTTCCACTTCATATAGGTGTAGTAATTCAGGATTATAAAAAACCCCTTTATGTAGGTATAAAAGCTTTAAGAAAAATTAGGAGGGATGTAGAAGAAATAGAGAGATTATCGATGAAAGAAAAACCATCTAAAGTTAAAGAAATATTAAAATCCCAAAAGAATGAGGAATTACAAAACAATACTGATAAATATTATTCATTATATTGGGATAATTATTCCAAAGGTTATGAATTTTATATAAAACCAGAGGACAGCTATAAGTGTTGGATATCTAACATTGACGAGATTGATGATGATAAGGAAATCACTATAATACCTAATACTTTTGACTTTGAGTTTTTGGATACAAATACAAGAAGAAATGATATTTATTATGATGAAAACAATAAATGGAAGAGAAAAATAGCACTTAAAAGCTCACGACCTTATGACTTAGAAATTTGGAAAAAGTTTAAAAAATTTAGAGAACTATTTGGTAAAGGAAATAGAGATGGAGTTGCAAGAAGTACAAAACTTCAAAAGTTAATTTCTGTAATCTATGACAAATGGGAGGCTTTAGTAAATAATGAATTCCAAACAAATGAAGAATTCAAAACAGATATTAATAAGGAAGGAACAAAAGCATTTCTTGCTGCAAGTTTTATTAATATTCTTAAACTAAAAGATGATAAAGAGCTTGCAGATGGGATAAAAGACTTATTTGACATTGGTAAATCTGAAGAAAATGATAATCTTTACGAGCTACTAAAAGAAAAGATGACCCCAGAGAATTTATGCCTTTTATTGGATATGTTTGAATTTTGGCATAGAGCTTTAAAGGAGGTATAGAAAATGTGTAAAAATGATTCTGTTAAGGAATTAAGAGTTTATGGGATGGCAACAGATCCAGTTTATATAGGCACAGGAGGATATACCATAGGTAGAGTTGATAATACAATAGTAAGAGATCCAATAACGAAGCTCCCCAAAATTCCTGGCTCAAGTTTAGCTGGTACTTGGAGGTATTATGTGACGCTGGAATTGATGCCCTTTGTTAAGTCAAAAATAGAAGAACACCTGGATCAAATTTTAGAATTTCTAAAAAATGAAAATGTAATAACAGAAGATGAAAAAATGGCATTAAAGGAGAATAAAGAGTTATCGAAGGTTTCTTTTAATGAATTAAAAAGGAGTATTTATAGAATTTTAAACATTCATTCGCACGGGAATGAAGATAAAAATAAGGAAGAAAAAAGGAAAAAAATTCATGAAAAATTGAAACAATATTTTGAAGAAAAATTTCAAATCAATACATTAACAGAAAATAATGAAAATAATTGGAGATACTATGAATATAATAAATTTTCACGAATTACTTGTGCTGGACAGGATAATACTCCGCAAGAAGAATTATCAAATGCACCATATGCTACAGATAATGAAGGTAAAACAGGACATTGCGGACATTGTATAATTTGTAAAGGATTTGGCTTTTCAAAGGAAGATTTAAGCTGGCAGGGGATGATTCATTTTAGTGATTTAAATATCTTGTTTTTCCCTGTGTTTACACGTTTAGGCACAAAATGGATAACAACAGAAGAAATATTAAAAAATGCTGGATTATATGATGAAAAAGTAAAAGGAGAAACAGATAAAAAATCAAATGCAGAAGAACAAAAGTTTTGTATTGCTTTAGAAAAAATAGAGAATGGACAAGAAAATGGACATATAAATCTTGGCTGGATTTATCTACCTTACAAAGTTGAAAATCTTCCAATTAAAATAAATGACGTACAATTTGATAAGTTTAAATTAGATATTAAAAAAATTATTATAGTACCAGAAAATTTGTTTTCTCAAATTGTCAATTCTAATCTTGAAGTAAGGACATCTGTTTCAATAGATCCAATAACAGGAGCAGCAAAAGAAGGAGCACTGTTTACTTCTGAAGCAATACCAAGGGGAACTATATTTTACGGTGATTTGAGAATATTTAATAAATCAGCTTTTGAAGGATTAGATAAAATAAAAGCTTTGCCTGATTATGATAAACTAGAGGATGCTTTGTGTGATTCTAAACACTTTTTTGAGACATTAGGTATTGGTGGTATGACAACAAGGGGCTTTGGAAGATTGAAATTAGAGATTAAAGAGAAAAAAACAAATTATGAGGAAGACACTAATAAGAAATCTGTTTGGAACAACACTGCTGGTAGTGGAGGTGAACAAGAATGAATGAAGCTAATTTTGAACCTACATTGGAATCTACATTAAATAAAATAGCTTTTGATATTGTAAATGATAAAATTTTGGAGGAAAATGAAATAAGTAAACTTTTGGGAGTCCTTTCTAATGATGGAGTTTATGCTATGTGGATTTATGTCCTGGATAAATTAAAAGTTAAATTCCACGAAGATGAGAAGAGTTTAAATGAAGAGAAAATTTTTAAATTGTTGAGTAAAATTGCAGAAATAGATAAGTTTGTCTTAAAAACATTGGATTATGATGCTGTGGTTAAAAATATCTCTAATTTGACAAAAGAAATAAATCAACTGCAAAAAGATATTAATCAACTACAAGGCAAAATTAAAAATAAATCTAATTCTCAAGAAGAAAAAAAACAATTAGAAAACCAGAAAAAAGCGAAAGAAAAAGATAGGAATAAAGAGCTTAATAAATACTTTTTAGATTTATCATCTAACTTAAATGATTTACTCTTTTTCAAAGAGCTTTTTGAAAAAGTGCTAATCTATGCCCTCTACCATGCAAAGGCTATGGGGGAATAAAAATGAAGTGGTATAAACTAATTTTTAAGCAAAACCAGCCTATACATATTGGTTCAATAGAGTGGGGTGTTATAAACGAGACTGAAATTTTCATTCCTGGCTGGACTATGTGGGGTGCTTTAACTCACCAGTATTTAAAGACAAATGGATTTAATGAAATTGACAAAGCTAAAAAAATATTTGAACATATTACCAACTTTTATCCTGCTGTAACATGTGAAAAAGATGGATGTTTAAATACCGACCCTTTATTTCCCAAATATAAAAAAGGGAATTTTTACATAGGAGATTATCTTGAGGAACAATTTAAATTTGAATTTGTGGATACTATTGTATCAACTGCAGTAGAACCACTATCAAGGAAAGCAAAGGATGAAAGCCTTCATGAATTTGAATTTGTACTGCCAAGGTCAAAACAGGATGGAAGCAGTTCGAAACAACTTTATTGGATAGGATTAATTGGGTTTGAAGAAGAAGTTATTAAAGATATAAACTCTTTAATAACAAATGGAAATAATGACCAAGATATAAAAGAAAATGATAAAAATGATGAAAGTAAAAAGAATGAGGACAAAGATTATAATGATTTTTTGTTAGATGTTTTTTCTAAAGTTTATATTGGTGGAGATTCTAAATATGGTTTTGGTGAATTGGAGTTAATTGTCATTAATGAACTAAAAGACGGGGAAGGAAACGCAGATGAAGGACTCAAAAAATGGGATGTAGATGAGAATGGTTATTTGTTTTTAGATGACAGTGATAATAGTTTAATTTTAAAGCAGTTTTTTGAGTTTTCACGCGAAGTGAAATTTGAAGGAGAACTTAAGTTACTTGCAGAATTTGACTTTACCCAAAATAATCCCAAAGTCGAAAATGCAGGTTATTTTGTGAATATAGGTAGTAAAATAATTATAGATAACAAAACATCAAAAAATAGTAAGGAGTTAAAAAATTATCGACTTTTTAAAGGGAAATTAATAAAAGATAAAAAACAATAGTAAGCTAGTTTTCTAGATGTTTTTATCAATGTTGACTAAACTTCTTTTGCGAAGGAAATTTTTGGGTTGGTGGAAATATAAATATAAGTGTACAATCACTGAAGATAGTGAGGTAAAAAGTGAAATGAGTGAAGTGATTTATTACGGTGCATATGGTTCAAATTTGCTTAGAGAAAGATTTCTTGTTTATATAAAAGGCGGAGTATATGAAGGCAAAGTGTATGAGGGATGCAGGGACAAAACAGAACCGGTAGCTATGGGGTGGATGTATGTTCCCTACCGGCTGTATTTTGCAAAATGCTCTCCAAGATGGGAAAATAAAGGGATAGCCTTCTTATCTTGTAAGAAAGAGACAAACCTCGAATTCTATTCTGTTATTAGATTGTGGAAAATAACTGAAGAACAATTTTATGATATTCAGAAACAAGAAGGCAAAAGTTGGTATAACTATATTTTGGAACTTGGTGAAAAAGATGGAGTTAAAATCAAAACAATAACTGGATGCTGGACCAATGAAATACAAAGTCCATCAGAAAAGTATCTAAAAATTATTAAGAAAGGATTAAAAGAAACCACCAATTGGGATGATGAAAAGATAAGGACATATTTAATGAAGTTTCTATAAAAGGAGATATTTTGGGAAAAGTAGAAAAGCATGTTAAAATTTTGAATATGTAAAATCAGGACGGATTTTCATTTTCGCTTTGCTCAAATCAAAAAATCCGGTTAAGAGAGCACCTCTGCTTTCGCAGACGTGCTTTTTTTGTTTGCCCCCGCGCAAAAAGATTGTACGCCTGCTCCCCTTACGGTCAAGGGGTCGGTGAGCATATCCTCCCTCGCATGCGCTCGGTCCGGTATCCCTCCCCGACCCCTTGACCTTCGGCTCGCAGGCCGTTTCGTTTTAACTGCCGGGGGCAAACAAGAAGCAAAGAAAAAATTTGAGGAGGTGTAAGCATATGGTGTAAGAGAGTAAGCTACAGCAGTATGTTTTAAGAGAATAGTTAAAAATATAATTATATTTCCCTACGCTGTGGTATAATTAATTATGAAGTGGAATTTTTGATATTTAAGGGATAATTAATTGCTTTGATATATAATATGATAAAATATGTTAGACTTAAGGAGAGGATAGTAAAATGCCAGAGGTAACAAGGTTTTATGGCATAGTAATTAAAATGTACTTTGGAGATCACTTTCCGCCACACTTTCATGCTATATATGGAGAATACGTAGGTGTATTTGATATTAATACTCTTAAAATGATTGAAGGAGATTTACCTAGAAGAGCAAGAGAGTTAGTCGTTGAATGGGCTAGCAAATATCAACGTGAACTTCTAGAAATGTGGGAGACTCAGGTATTTCGAAAATTGCCTGGATTGGAGTGATGGAACATGTATAAAGTTGTCAGTGTGAAAGCAACAGATGATTATAAACTGCTTGTTACTTTTGATAATGGAATAGTGAAAGAATACGATATGAAACCAAAGCTTAATGAGTGGCCGTTTGAGCTACTGAAAAACAAAGCTTTTTTCAAAGCGGTAAAAGTTGATCCAGGAGGATATGGTGTAAGTTGGAATAGCGAAATGGATTTGAGTGAATATGAGCTTTGGAAAAATGGTAAAGAAGTTAACCACAGTTTAAATTAAGCCGAGTTTTATGGCGCTTTAGATACCCCAGGGGCTAATAAAGGAATTTTTATTACAACCTCTACTTTTTCGAACGATGCTATTGAATATGCAAATCGATTGACAAATAAAAAAATAATATTAATTGATGGTTATCAATTAGCAGAATATATGATTGATTTTAATGTTGGTGTATCTGTTCAAGAAGTTTATGAAATTAAGCGAATTGACAATGATTATTTTGAAGAATAAATCAAAATCTATTTGCGTTTTTTGTCTACGAATAGGGGCAAATAATATAACAAAAAGCTGATTGATAACCTTTTTCTATTAAAATAAGAAAAGGTTTATTTTTTGTACATTTAGAGGAATTTATAAAGTTTTCTCGAATAATAGAATAATTTCAATGTCAAGCCGGGAGATTACACTGCTGGAAACAGTGGGAACGGCAGTACATCAAATACATCTTCATCAAAAACTTCCACCAATAATTTAAATCAAAGCTTACCATACGGTTATTACGGAGAACCGGACAAGGTATATGTGGATTCCAATGGGAATGGCTTAATTAAAGGCAACATTAACAGCAAAGGAGAAAAATATACCACATTCCCAGAGATCCATGGTACGACAGAACAAAAGCGGAAGTGTGGTTCAAGACAGAAGCAGAGGCACAGGCAGCAGGGTTTAGACCACCGAATGGGTGCCTGCAATGACCCTTTGCAAATCTGGGGATTTTTGAGTTGCAAAAGTGGGGATTTTTCTTTGCAACTTTGTCCATTTTTATTTTACAATAAACAAGCTAGCGCGGCCCTTGACAGAACCAATAGAAATTATGGAGGTAAAATAAATGGATGGTGTCAATTTTTTGATGGAAAAATTAAATAATTTTCCTGTAATTAAGGTTTCTTTGTTGTTTATACTAGTTGCTCTTGTAGTATTAAGCGGAATAAAAATAGGAGAAATAGTAGGAAAATTTGTATATTATATACTACGCTAATAGAGCCATTTGAGGGCTAAATTAAGCGAAAAATTTTTACAAAAAATATATGGAGATTCCCCTTTTTCTGATAAAATTTAAGTGACAAACAAAAACATTAACAGAAAGGAGAATCTCCATAGTATGAGTTTAACACTTAATCTTACAAAAGAAAAGCAGAGAAGAAAAGATACCAGACAATTATATAAAGTTTCTTAACGCACTAACTATAAATGAATTAGAAGAATTAAAAGAGCATGTAAAGGAAACAGTCAGAAACAAACAGTTGAAGAAAAAACACTTAAAAGAGATAAAGAAAGTGATAGAATTTCTACAAAGCCTTGAGAGTAAGCCAGGAAGGGTGCTAGAACCTCTGGATGGAACAAGTTTTAGTGTCCATAATTTCTGGCGAGTTCTCAAGGTAGAGGGAATTTTACACAAAAAATTGGACTTGATCAAATCCAGTTAAGTCTATATAATTGTGTAAAAAGAGATTGAGCCACCTCCATCCCTCTGGTTAGAATTAAATTGCCAACACAAAAACCTAATTGGAGGGATGAGAAATGGCTCAATATAATATTACCATCGATTCTGAAATTTTGCACCACCTTTTTCTAAATGGAGCTAAACATGAAGAGATGGCCAAACTATTGGAATCCGTACTCAACCAAATACTCCAAGCCCAGGCTAGCGAACAAATCAAAGGTAAGGCTCTCCACCATCTTCTTGGTCAGAGTGGTGACCAGTACCCGTTCATTTCTTTCAACGCACTGGCGTATCTCGCCAATCAAGTCGTCGATCTACCTTCAATCGGCTGTACCACCACCTTGGGATCAACCAGTCCCGTAGGCCTTATGATCTGTTCAACCACGCGCGACGACTTGCTGAGCTCGTACGGCCCCGGAGTAGCCCTAACGTAAATGACCTGGTTTATCTTGCTCTCAAACTCCTCAAATGTAAGGGGCCGGTTGTCATAAGTCGCAGACAACCTGAAACCGTACTCCACCAGGTTGTCCTTTCTGTAGCGGTCGCCGGCATACATGGCCCGCAACTGCGGTATGATGACATGAGACTCATCTATGAACACGAGGAAATCCTCAGGGAAATAGTCCAGCAGGGTATAAGGTGGCTCACCGGGTTGCCTGCCGTCCAGATAGAGGGAATAGTTCTCTATGCCGTTGCAGTATCCCACCTCGCACATTATCTCGATGTCGTAGTTGGTGCGTTGCAGCAGGCGCTGGGCTTCGAGGAAACGCCCCTGGTCCTTAAGCTCCTTAACCCTTATCTCCAGGTCGTACTCTATCTGTGCAATAGCCTGTTCCAGGCGTTCGCGCGACGATGCATAGTGCAAAGCAGGGAATATGGCCACATGGGTGCGGTATCCCAGCACTTCTCTGGTCAAGGCATCGATCTCTGTGATCCTGTCGATCTCGTCGCCAAAGAATTCCACACGGATAGCCTGGCCATAAGACCCTGCAGGGAATATCTCCACCACATCTCCTCTTACCCGAAAGGTCCCCCGCACGAAGTCTATATCGTTTCGCTGGTACTGTATGTCAACCAACTTGCGCAGCACCTCATCCTGGTCCTTTACCATCCCAGGCCGCAATGACAGGGTGAGGTCCCTGTATTCCTTGGGATTAGCCAAACCATATATGCATGATATGCTGGTCACAACTATTACGTCCCGGCGCTCAAGAAGCACCGAAGTAGTCGAGTAGCGCAGCTTGTCTATCTCATCATTAATAGAAGTCTCCTTCTCGATGTAGGTATCAGTGGCCGGCACGTAAGCCTCTGGCTGATAGTGATCGTAATAGCTCACGAAGTATTTGACGGCGTTGTCGGGGAAGAACGCCTTAAACTCACTTCACAGCTGAGTAGCCAGCGTCTTGTTGTGAGCTAATACCAGAGTCGGGCGCTGAACGCGCTTGATTACGTTTGCCATGGTAAAGGTTTTGCCCGAACTGGTCACCCCTATCAGGGTTTGATGCTTCTTGCCTTTATTTAAACCCTCCACCAGGGCCTCAATTGCTTTGGGTTGATCCCCCTAGGGTTTGAAATCCGACTTCAACTTAAAACGCATAACACAGCTTTCACCTCTTCAAGGTCAATTATACCACAATTCATATATAGCAAAGATTCTCAAACCAATTAAGTATTGACTTAACCAAAAATCGATTATATAATTTAATTAAGCGTATACTTAAATAAGCTACAGGAGGTCTTTATGAAGCTACTTTTGGTATTGAAAGCCATAGCCGATGAAAGCAGACTACAGATTATCAAAATGTTGCTGCAACATGATTATTGTGTAAGGGCTTTGTCCCGAAAGCTGGGCATATCAGAAGCTGCGGTTTCACAGCATTTAAAGGTGCTCAAAGAGGCAAATCTGGTAAGCGGCGAAAGAAAGGGTTATTTCATGCACTATAGCGTAAACAGGGAGACACTGCACCAGCTTGCCTGTGAGATTATATCACTGGCCTCGCTTGAAGGCCACACTTGCAATCATGAAAACGCAGGTGATGCACCACACAATTTGGGAAAATGTCGCGTCCACAATGAACAACAGTGCTGCCCTCACAAAAAAGAAGACCATAAACCGAAGGGAGATGCACAACATGATGGAAATAGTTAAGGTAACTGACCTTACAAAGAGATACGGGAATGTGGAAGCCGTTAGAGGCATTTCATTTTCAATCCAGCAGGGAGAAATATTTGGATTCTTAGGCCCCAACGGAGCGGGAAAAACTTCAACCATCAATATGCTTACCGGCCTGGCCAGGCCTACCAGCGGCCGTATTATAATTGATGGAATGGATGCTATAAAGGACATCAAGAAAGTCCAAAGCATCATAGGAATCGTGCCGGATGACAACAATCTCTATGATGAGATGGATGGCTTTGAAAATATGTGCTTTTGCGCCGCCCTTTATGGAATGCGAAAGAGCGAGCGAGAAAGGCGTGCCCGAGAATTATTGAAGCAGTTTAATCTTGTCAGTGCGGGTAAGCGCCCTTTTAAGACCTACTCCAAAGGAATGAAACGCAAACTCACCATCGCCGCAGGAATTATACATAACCCCAAGATACTGTTTTTGGATGAACCAACCACCGGGATAGACGTCGAAAGCGCAAGGCAGATAAGGCAGCTAATACTGGATTTAAAAAAGCAGGGCACGACAATCTTTATAACAACCCATTATATAGAAGAAGCAGAACGCATTTGTGATAGAATTGCTTTTATCGTAAACGGTAAAATTGTAAAGACTGGCACGGTGGAACAGCTGATGCAGCACGCACAGGACGAACACATCATTGAACTGAAGCTCAGCAGAGATATAAAAAACCTGAAAACCAAAATTGAGGATAATTTTAAAAATTGTCGGGTAGAGGTTCCAGGTGAAAACTCCTGTCTGCTAATATCCAAAGAACCCATAAAATTATCCCCCGTTCTCCAATTCCTCGATGCCAAAGGCGTCTCCGTCTATGAAGCAAAGGCAATAAAACCAACGCTTGAAGATGTGTTTGTAAAAGTAACCGGCATTCAAGCCGCCGAATTGAAAAAGGATGAGGTGAAAAAACAAAAATGAAGAAGTGGATTGCATTTTGGAATATCTTGAAAAAAGACATGCGCACCTATTACCTCAAACCGCCGAACATAAGCTGGGGGATCATTTTTCCAATTTCATGGACACTCATGCAGTATATCCGTTCGCCGCAAAGGGTAGAGATAAAAGAATTGTTGCCGGGCCTTATGGCAATGAGCATATTGTTTGGAACCACCTCTATGCTGGCAGTTACAATCACATTTGAAAGAAGGAGTCGTTCGTTTGATAGGCTGCTGCTGGCACCAATCAGTTTAAGCGTTCTTATCCTGGCAAAAATATCAGGGGCAATTTTGTTTGGGGTTCTCAACGCCTTCCTGCCTGTCGCTTTTGCATCGTTCTTTACAGATTTAACCGGCATCAAGTGGGGTACAGCCACTATTGGAGTATTGCTTACCGCAATCAATTCCACGCTACTGGGGCTCTTGATTGCCACATCAGCAAAAGAAGTGTTTGAGGCCCAGACCTTCTCAAACTTCTTCAGGTTTCCCATGCTGTTCCTGTGCGGGCTGTTCATACCGATACAGGACCTGCCCGGCATACTAAAAGCCATATCGTTTTGCCTGCCCTTAACCTACGGGACAGACATGTTAAAAGGAGCAATTACAGGAAGTTCGCTTATGAATACCGAAATTTGCGCATCTATGCTTTTGGCCTTTGCAGCCCTGCTGTTTTACCTCTCGCAAAGGAATATAAAAAAGAGATGGATACTGTAGTATTGTACTGGAAATACAACCTGAAATTACAGCTTGCATCATCGCGATAGCAAAAATATAATAAAATATAATAAAAAATGTAAAAAATTTAAACAAACTGGAAGATGGTCAGATATGGAAATGGTATACATTAGTATAGACCAAGGAATGCCGCGCTATGTATACACTGGCTGCAAAAACTGCACAAGCATTATGGGCATAAGCCTGTGCAGTATCAAAAACAGGGGATGCTGTTATTATCACCCCAAGTTCACTCTTTTGGATATACAGAGGATAGACTTGTGCAAAATTCAAAAGCCTTCATTTAAGCGATTCTGGAGACATACTTTTTTTCTATCACTCTTGAATTTTTTATCTTTTATGTAGGATTTCACCTCCCATTTGTCGAATTATTATATATACAGCATGAAAATATTTCTTAAGGAGGAGGAAATCCTACATGTACCAGCTTCAATTACTTTTAAATATACCTGAACTCTTTACTTCCAGTCTAAAATAGACTTTTATTCTTCTATGTTTAAAAATCTTGATCTGTCTTCAATACCTGAATTCCCTTCCTCTAGTCATGGCCGTAAGGGTTACTCTCATCATGCAATGTTTAGAGCTTTTATTGTTATGCAAGCTTTAAGATTCGGTACAATTTCTGACCTTTCCCCAGGCTTTAATATGCCGTTACTAACCATTTCTCTTATATTTTTGCTTATTTCCACATAAAGAGGCCTTTCCATTGTTTTCACTTCCTTTCTAAGCTGTCCGACACCTTAATTATAATATTACTTTGTTAAGTTAAAATTAAGCCTAAGTTAAAATCTTGTTAAACTTTAATAGTTTGCTTAGCTAAAAAATTTAAAAGTGGTACATATATAAAAACCCCACCAAAATACAAGGTGAGGGAAAGCTGTGTTATCTTCCGAATAAATACATAAATACATGAGCAGGAATTTTTATTATCGGTACTTTTGTAGAAATCTTGACTTTTCCATAATCTTCTGGTCTTTTTGTTACTAATACTGCTGAAACAATATTTTTTTCTTTTTGACTCATCTCCACAATGGCATCATTCTCAGAAAGTGTCGTATCTTCTCTGAATTTTACTTTAATTAAGGATTTGCTATGTGGAAATTCAACAACTACATCAATTTCTTTTTGATTATCAGAAGATTTTCTAAAATAACCTATTTTAGCATTTGTTTGCAAGTAAAAATTATAAATATGTTTAAAAATTGCTGTCTCAACCGTTATTCCAAGCTCTTTACTGTCTAAGAGTATATTGTCTATCATTAAAACTGCATTTCTCAAAGCAGGATCAGAAACGTAAATTTTTGGTTTTGCTTTTAAAACTTTTTTCCCGCCTAATTTTATGGGTAAACTTTTGTAAATTAAATTCGCATTTTCTAGAAGATGAATATAGTTTTCTACCGTTACTGTTGAAACATCTCCAATTTCTTTACTTATCGTTGAAATATTTATAACACTTGCAGAATTGAAGCATAAGTATAAAAATACCTTCTCTAATACTGCTAAGTTTCTTACATTAAATAAAGAAGGTATATCTCTTTTAATAACTTTGTCAACCACGTCTTCTCTTAATATTCTTTGCACTAAGAACTGATCTTCTGAGAATACAAATTCGGGGAATCCCCCTCTTGTTAAATACTTATTAAAATACTTTTGCAAGGGCATAAGTAAAAACATAAGCTCACTTAATTGAGACTCATTTAAATTTGAAATTTCGTTTAAATCTAAATCGGGTAAGTTATTTGGTCTTTCTAGGACTCCAAGTATTTCACAAAATTCATAAAAAGAAAGAGTAGGTACAGAAATAACAGTCCACCGACCAACACCACTTTCTTTTGTACCTTCAATAAGTGCAGGAGAAGCTGAACCTGTGGCAATAATTCTCCAGTTTGGTCTGGTGTCATAATAGACTTTTAACCATCTGTCCCAATCACTTGCATATTGAATTTCATCTAGAAATATATAAGCTTCCTTTTCTTGATTTATGGCTGTTTCATAAAGGTTAATAATTTGGTCGAAGGAACTTAATTTAAATAAAGGATGATCAAAAGATACATATAATATTTTTTTTGGATGCACTTGATTTTTTAAAAGGGTTTCTATCATTTGATATAAAATTGTGGTTTTACCAACACGGCGTGCCCCTGAAAGTATAACATATCTTCTAATGGCTGGATGCATTAGTAATTCGAATGCTTGATGATAGACTACTCTCTTTACGGGTTTAGACAGATCTTGAGGGAAATATCCTTCCCTCCACCATGGGTTATAAGAATATAAAATCCTTAATATATTCTCTGAGCTTGTAATAGACATTTTTTCACCTCCCACTTATAATATTATAACACATACTTTATGTTTTTATACAAAAAATATAAAGTATACTTTATATTTTATAGATAATTTTTTAAACCGCATTTTAAATTTAGTGATATTAGTTGAAAAGACGTGCTTTTTTTGTTTGCCCCGCAAAAGGAATTATACGCCTGCTCGCCTAACGGTCAAGGGGCAAGCCCTGTCGGGTCGGTGAGCATATCCTCCCTCGCTGGCGCTCGGTCCGGTATCCCTCCCTGACCCCTTGACCTTCGGCTCGTTTCGTTTTAACTGCCGGGGGCAAACAAGAAGCAAACAAAAAAATGAGGAGGTGTAAGCACATGGTGTAAGAGAGTAAGTTCTAGCGGTAGACTATCAAATCCGAGCAAGTAAGAAATTTTAGGGGAGGGAATGCAAAATGATTGCTAGAGAAATTGCTGAAGAAATAAGAAAAGATCTAAAGAAGAACGGCATAACATCAAAGCAGGTAAGCGTCAGAGCTAAAACATACCTTTTAGATAAGTCAATTGAAGTTAGAATTAAAGACTTGAAGGTCTCTAAAAAGCTTGTAGAAGCTGCTGCTAAGAAGTATGAATATGTAAGATGGGATGATTACACAAACGATATACTTGCTGGAGGTAATACTTACATTACTGTTGATTTTGATTATAAAGTTTTAAGAGAAAAAGCTGAAGAATTCAAAGAAACAGCCAGAAAAATACTAGAAAAGAAAGGCAA
The DNA here is from genome assembly GCF_000763575.1 of Thermoanaerobacter kivui. Classification (NCBI taxonomy): domain Bacteria; kingdom Bacillati; phylum Bacillota; class Clostridia; order Thermoanaerobacterales; family Thermoanaerobacteraceae; genus Thermoanaerobacter; species Thermoanaerobacter kivui. The sequence goes on along the minus strand of NZ_CP009170.1, from coordinate 2,065,831 downwards.
ATATGAAAAAGATGAGCTGATGAGATTGGCAGAAAAAGGAGATTTGGTGGTATTATATCAGCCTCATCACAATGGTACTTACCCTCATGTTAAGTTGTGTAGAAGAAACAAACAGAGTTGTATTTTAGATAACCTTGAAAGCTATTACGCTGTTGATGAGTATGGATTGAGTGAAGCTTTAGCAATTTTGTCGTATCAGTATGGTCTCGATTTTACTAAAGTAAAAGTATAATAACAATGCAGTGGCAGTTTTGCCACTGCATTCAAGAGAAAACTTTAAGAAATTTTGCATAGAAATGTTATAATATGCATGCTATAATTAATTGTGAAGAAGAATTTTTGAGATCTATAAACAATTAAAATAGAAATTTAAAACTCTTAGAATAGAAATAAACATAAAAAAAGAATAGGTAGCTCACATCTACCTATTCCCACATTCCACATATTCATAACACTCGAAGTGTTTTTCTGTCTATAATTATATCATATCTTACAGAAATTAAAGCGAGGAAATAAAAAATTAAAAAGACGGAAATAAACTCTTATAGAACAATTGCAATTTGATATAACGGATTAAAGGTAAAACCTTCAAATTGAGGTGTTTTCTATGAGCAGAATAGAACAATTAAATCGAGAACTTACAAGAATTGTAGAAGTGCTGGTAAAAGAGTATCAACCTGAAAAAATAATATTATTTGGTTCATTAGCGACAAATCAAATAAATGAATGGAGCGATATTGATTTAATAGTTATAAAGGATACTGACAAGTCTTTTTACGAAAGATTAGAGGAAGTTGTTAAAGTTGCTAAGCCTACTATTGGCACGGATATTATAGTGTATACCCCAAAAGAAATAGAAGAAATGAAAGAAAGTATGTTTTACGTTGAAGAAATATTAAGAAAGGAAAGGTTATTTATGAAAGAAGCAAAACAATGGCTTGATTTTGCTATGGATGACCTTGACTCAGCAGAAATCATGTTTAAAGCAGGTAAATACAATATGGTTTGTTTCTTTTCCCATCAGGCTGTAGAAAAAGCTTTAAAAGCATTTTTAGTAAGTCAAAAACATAATCCTGGGGTAACTTTCTTTTTAAATCTGCTCTTTTTTCTCCTTCTAAAAGTCTGTTATATGCAAATCTCATGCAGGATGACCATCTTCTCATTAAGTCTAATACTATTTGTTTGGCTTGTTGGTTTAGAAAAATAAGTTTAGCCTGTATCACTATCATGCTTTTTGCCCCTTTGCCCGTAAATTCTTGCTGCGAAAGATGTTACTATTGCTATTAAGTCTTCTGCTAGCTCTTTATTTGTATCTTCTTCGTTTTCTTTCCCGTTTAAAACTATAAGTTCCACTCCAAAACTTTCCATGAAAAATTTGAGATATTCAAAGCCAAATCTCGCTAGTCTATCAGGATATTCTATTACAACTTTTTCAACTTCTCCTCTTTTTATCTTGTTCAAAAGCTTTAATAAGCCTCTTCTATTTTCATTTACCCCACTTGCTATCTCATGTATGACTTCATACTGCCATCCTTTGGAATTAGCGTATTCTTCAAGCCTTCTAATTTGATTCTTAAGATATTCTTCTTGTTTCTTTGTGGACACTCTTGCATACAAAACTACTTTAGGTTTTGGTTTTTCTTCCAGCATGCCTAATAACTCCTCTATATCTTCTTTTTTATACCTTCTGATGCCTTTTGGAGTTCTCACAGGTGTTATTAATCCTTCCTTTTCCCAGTTTATAAGTGTTCTTCGACTAATTGAGTACATTTCCTTTACTTTTTGCATGCTTAGTAACATTTGTTATCACCCAATTAAAATTATACCACTTTGCATGACTATCTTCAACTGTTACCTACCTCCTCGAATTCATAATTTAATAGATCTTGTAAATCTTTGTACACAACATGATAAATCTTTTGAAAACTTCCTATCTAAAGCCCAAGTATTAAACCAATTTTATATTCCAACGAGATATCCTACTGCCATGCCAGGCACAACAGTTTTAGGGATGCCAGATATTAAAACAGCTGAAAAGGCAATAATGTATGCTAAAGAAATTTTTTCTTATTGTAAAAACATAATTTAAAATCCGTTCAAAGTTGAGAGCGATTCGCCGCTACCATCCATGCGCAAACTGTATCGTCTACCGAAAGCCTGAAAAGGGCTTCAATTCTATCAGGTAGACGATTATTTTTTTGATATATGTTGGTAAAATTTATAAATTTCTCTAAATATTATTTTTTAAAATGAAAAAGGTTAGGGTATAAGACTCCCTAACCTTTTTAAGCGAAGAAGAAAACTAGTGAATTTTTTGCTGGGCCTTAAAATGAAAAGCTAGATGCAGTTTTTTGAGAATTATTTGTGCAAAGAAGGCATATAAGGGAACTTGAATAATTTGTGCGATAATTCGCGGAGGCAAAGTAATTTTCCATAGATACCTTAAAAAGCAGCTGGATAAAATAGGGCACAAGAATCACTGAAGATATAAGTTGTCCTATTCCAATTGCTATTATTAGCTGCCATAGGGAGGAAATAGGATTTTTTACTGGTTTTAAAATCAGAGGGGGTATAATGCCTACAAGAGCTGAGGTGATTGTGAAATGTGGCATATAGGGTCCTATTGGATTAATGAAGTATCCAATCATGTCACCTACAGCTCCCACTATTCCTCCTGCTAAAGGACCAAACATTATTCCTGCAAGAATTACAGGAAAAGCACCAAAACCTATTCTTATACCTTCAATACCTCCAATGGCAATTCTAATGCTAGCTATTCTTGTTAGGACTATATTGAGACTTACCAGCAATGCCAAAAAAACTAGTTCCCTTGTGCTAAATTTTTTCATTAAAATAGAGCCTCCTTCTTTCTTCCATCTTCCGTACTTTACGCGGGACACATACCTCTGCCAAAAATTACTTTAATACTTTAACATCATATCATATCTATCCTGTACTTTCAAGAGTTTTAGGATATAGCAACTTTTTGGTTTCTTGGAGAGTTTATCCAGATAATAGATAATAAGTTATCAAAAACTAGGAAACTATGATAAATTCAGAAAAAAATTATTGCGAAGAAAAGGTGCAAAAAAGAGAAGTATAAAGCTGTATAATGGGGCTAGGTAAAGTGAATGTGATAGACTTGCTTTTATTTATTTGAGCGAAAGATTTAGAAGGAGGATTAGGTGTAAAAATGAAATTTTGGGTTAAAGACGACACGCTCATTGTTAAAGGTGATTTTTACTCATTGAGTTCTGGTTTGTTGGGCGGTATTTTAAAAGCTCAGATACCAGAGGAAGCTATGATAAATGCTGTTATCACAGTTACTAAGGCGAAAAGTGCAGTTTGTTTGAACTAGGCTACAATTTTACAGGTACGAATACCGATGCGGTAATAATTGCTAGAGTTAAAGGAGCGCAAAAGATTTTCCTTATTCTCAGGCTGCAATGTTAAATAGGGATCATTTGAATGAAATACTAGTTTAACGTCCCCTTCCCCAAAGGGAAAATTTAAAGAAAATACTTTTCCATCCACTATCAAAGACTTCCCATCTACATAGCAATTCAACGCATTTGATATTTCCAAAAAATCCGCTACAAACAAATTGGCTGGCTTTTTATAAACCTCTTCTGGAGTACCCATATGTTCTATTTTCCATCTATTCATCACAACCACTTGGTCTGCAATAGCCATCGCTTCTTTCTTGGTCATGACATTGTTTTAGAAGGACAAGTAGAAGATATACTTTATTTAGGAACAGTTTACAGGCAAGCTTCACTATTGTCTTTATAAAAATATCTCTTTTACTGTTGTTTTAAGGAAGTATCTAATCGTGAGGAGGTGTTTGAAGATATTTTAAAGTGGATTAAGGAGAAAATGAGAATTTAATTTATCGCCTTAAGCAGAGATATGGGCAGTTGATGTTTTTGCCATCAATGGAGGAAGCTGAAAAGTCGTTTCAATTTCAGATAGATCGTTTTAAAATAAAATATCCTAGCCATTCGGAAAAATGGTACATTGAAAGAGCTATTTTTGATCTGGAAATAGATAGAAGGTAATTTTACATAGACTTGTTAATTTTTTCAGCATATTATATGGTGGGAGAAATAATTAGAAAAATTTTTCAATGGTGGTGATTGATATGTTAATAGCTATTGACCCTGGTCATGGGGGAAAGGACCCGGGAGCTGTTGTTGGCGATTATAAAGAAAAAGATATAAATCTAACTATTGGGCTAAAGTTAAGAGATATTTTAATAAAAGAAAACATAAGTGTAATAATGACAAGAGATAAGGACGAAACAGTGGACTTGCAGCAAAGATGTGATATAGCCAATAAAAGCAAGGTAAATTATTTTATCTCTATTCATTGTAATAGTTTTACAGTTCCTTCTGCAAATGGCACAGAAACTTATGCATATCCTGGAAGTATTGTTGGAAGAAACTTGGACCAATACGTACAAAATGAATTAGTAGAAATGCTAAAGACTAAAGATAGAGGAGTCAAGTATGAAAAATTTTATGTGCTAAAATACACGGTTATGCCTGCAATACTTGTTGAGACAGCTTTTATGTCAAATCCTGGGAATTTAGAGTTACTTTTACAAAAACCGGAAGATTTTGCTCGGGCGATTACAAATGGACTATTAAAATTTTTAAGAAATACAGATTATGAACAAATGGATAATATTGAAAACTAAAAATGAAAGGAATTATAGATAAACATTATGACCATCAAAGTTATGTTACTTGGGGAGAATTTGCGTCGGTGATAATAAAAATATTGGAGGGGAATTAAATGAGAGATCTAATTATGACTATTTTGACAGCTGGTGTACAGCTTATTATAATGGTAGCTTTAGGGTATTTAATCGATTATTTGAGCACAAAAATTGGAATGGAAAAATTGAAGAGATATTATGAAATTGCTAAAACTTTTGTGCAAGCTGTAGAACAGCAGATGGGGCCAGGGAATGGACCGGATAAAAAAACTCAAGTCTTTAATTTGTTGAAAAAGGTGATTGGGAACAAGTTGACAGATGAAGAAATAGATAAATTGATTGAAGCGGCAGTTTTTGAAATGAATTATGTGTTAGATTTAAAATGATTAAAAAGACAAAGCTTGAAGGCAAGTGAAAAAGATGATTAATAGATATGGCACTCCAAAAAGGAGTGCTTTTATTTTTAAGAGCTGGTCCTAATAAAAATTGCAAGTTTACAGTCTCAAAATTTCATCAATGTAAAAGATTACATCCAGTTTGTTTTTAGAATGGCGACATTACAGCTAAAAATTCGATATCATAAAACACGTGTAAAAACGTTTTGCAAATTTTATTTTTTAAATTGCAAATACAAAAATTTTTTTGTATAATATTCTTGTACTTATTATTGTGAGGTGGTATAAATGGACATTTTAGCTACAGCAAGTGAGAAACCAATAGACTTTCTAAATAAAATGAATTTGCCAAAAGAAGTAATGGAGATAATAAAAGAAGCGCCGAAAGTTGTGATACCAGAAAGTCGTCAGCATCTTCTAGAAATTTCTATGGGCGGAAAAGAGGATTTGTTTGAAATTTTTTATGATGTGTCAGGTAAAGGTAAAGTTTTGGAAGGAACAGTATCGAAATGTAAAAATGGTTTGGCTGTAAATTTTCCAGAACCTTATATGAGGAGGAGAGAGCCAGACTGTCTAGTGGTTGCTGATGAAGGGGAAACAGATAAACCGCGTTTTAGAGATAGATATGGCTATGATTTTGCTGAATTGAGAAAGCAGACTTTAGAATGGTTAAAAAAACAAATCTTAATTGTGATGCCTTTTATGTCAGGAGGAGAAGAATACGGTTATCCCTCTCTTTTGTTGGCACCAGACAATGCAGGTTTTTTCGCTACTGCACTTGCTGATATTCAAGGTTTTATACCAGAAAAGGAAATTCCGCAGGGATTTACACCTCGAGCGATTGTATACTTAGCGCCTCCTTTTAGGCATACTCATTTTAATGGCAAACAGGTAGTTGTCCACAATCGCTTAGAGAATTTACACGAACTTTTTTCCTACAATTTATATCTTGGACCCAGTGCAAAAAAAGGGATATATGGGGTACTTCTGACAATAGGAGAAAAGGAAGGTTGGATTACTGCTCATGCTTCTGCAGTGAGAATAATTACTCCTTATGACAATATATTGACTATTATGCATGAGGGTGCCAGCGGTGGCGGAAAGAGTGAAATGCTGGAGCAAATTCACAGGGAGCCTGATGGGCGCATAAAAGTAGGGCGCAATTTAGTGACAGGTGACGAAATATACGTAGACCTTAAAGAAGCTTGTGAATTACAACCTGTAACTGATGATATGGCATTATGCCATCCGGATTTGCAACAAGGTAAAAAATTAGTGATAAAAGATGCAGAAAAAGGTTGGTTTATACGTGTAGATCATATGAATGAATATGGAACGGACCCTCATTTTGAAAAGTTATGTATCTATCCTAAAGAGCCTTTAATCTTTTTAAACATAGACGGAGTGCCTAAATCCACTTGTCTTATATGGGAACACGTTATGGATGCACCTGGCAAACCTTGTCCCAATCCTCGTGTAATTATGCCAAGAAGGTTTATGCCAAATGTAGTTGATGAAGCTGTAGAAGTGGATGTGAGGAGTTTTGGTGTGAGGACTCCCCCTTCTTCAAAAGAAAAGCCTTCCTACGGTATAATAGGCATGCTACACTTGTTGCCTCCTACTCTTGCTTGGCTGTGGAGATTAGTTGCACCGAGAGGTCACGCTAATCCAAGTATAGTAGGAACAAGTGGACTCGAAAGCGAAGGTGTAGGTTCTTATTGGCCTTTTGCAACGGGTAAAAGAGTAATTCACGCTAATCTTTTATTGCAGCAGATTATAAATACACCGGGTACTCGATACATTCTCGTTCCAAATCAATATATAGGAGTGTGGAAAGTAGGATTTATGCCCGAATGGATAGCTCGTGAATATCTTGCAAGAAGAGGAAGTGTAAGATTTAGACCAGATCAAGTTACACCAGCGAGAAGCAGTCTCCTCGGTTATGCTTTAAATACATTAAAAATAAACGGAAGTTTTATTCCTCGCGAATTGCTGCAAGTTAACAAGCAGCCCGAAGTAGGGGATGATGGATATGACAAAGGTGCTGAGATGTTAAATGAATTCTTCAAAAGAGAATTAAAGCAATTCTTAGTACCTGAACTTGACCCTCTTGGTAAGAAGATTATTGAAACATGTTTAGAGGATGGAAGTTTAGAGGACTATATAAGACTGATGGGAGATTGTAAATAATTGAAAGAGCCTGTACAGAGTTGTATAGGTTCTTTTTTTAAACAAGCTCCACTTTTCTGTGTTGGTTAAGAGTGGAGTTTGCTTCAAAGCGCATAAAAGAGGGGCAAGTCCCCTCTTTTATGCTTCGTGAACGGCTTCTTTTGAGGTTGAAGTTTTTTCTGTCTTTTTTGCTTTTGCTGAGTTGATTTTGGGCAAGACAAGGTTTAGAAGTATTCCTGCTAAGGTGGCAGGACCTATGCCTTCAAAGACGAAGTTTCCGAAGGCTATTTTTATACCGCCTACACCCAAAGTCAGTATTACAGAAGCTATTATGAGATTTCTGCTGTCAGAAAAATCAACTTTATTTTCTACCAGAGTTCTCATACCTGCTGCCGCAATCATTCCAAAGAGTATTATTGTCACTCCGCCCATGACAGGTTGCGGAATTACTTCTATCAAAGCGCCTATTTTTTGTATAAAGCTTAAAAGTATTGCTATTATAGCTGCACCTTGAATAACTTTTGAGCTATAGACTCTTGTTATTGCAAGGACTCCAATGTTTTCACCATAAGTTGTGCTGGGTGGTCCGCCAAAAAGTGCCGCAATTGATGTTGCAAGGCCATTACCTAGCATTACTCTATGAAATCCAGGGTCTTTTATTAAATCTTTTTCAACGATATTTCCTATTACGAGGACGTGCCCTAAGTCTTCAATTATAGCGACTAAGGCCAGCGGCGCAACCAAAGAGACAGCACCCCATGCCAGTTCCGGAGTATGTCCTGTTAAGAAGGAGAATTTGGGAATTGCAATCCATGAGGCTTTTGTAACAGGTCCGAAATCTACAAGGCCTCTTGTTATCGCGAATATATATCCGCCAATTGTTCCTAAAAGTATGGGTATGACTTTTATAAATCCTTTGCCAAACATGCTGAATATGATTATTAATGCCGCTGTAAACAGAGCTGTAGCTAAATCTTTTTGCGCTTGAGCTATTGCTACAGGAGCAAGGCTTAGACCTATTATCATAACTACAGGGCCTACTACAACGGGGGGAAGCAATTTCTCTAACCAATCGATGCCTGTCAAGCTTATTATTATAAATACTACCACATAGACGAGTCCAGCTGCTACCATGCCGGTAAATGCGCCGCGTACCCCGAATTCTTTAGTTGCAGCTATTATAGGTGCTATGAAGGCGAAGGAAGAACCTAGATACGCAGGTACTTTTCCTTTTGTCATCAAGTGGAATATTAAAGTTCCAAGCCCTGATGTGAAGAGGGTAACAGCTGGGTCAAGACCTGTTAAAAGAGGTACTAGAATTGTTGCACCAAACATGGCAAATACGTGCTGAAAAGATAGTGGAATTGCCTGCTTTATAGGGGGGGTTTCTTCAATTCCGTATATTTTGTTTGACATAAAAAACCTCCTTTGAGTTTTTTGTTTACAAAAAAACCCTCTAAAGGAGGATGCAAATATAGATATTTTATTTTCCTCCTTTTTAGCCTCACTGGGCTAAATTAAAGGGTTTTTTCACTTTTTCTTTACAATTATAGCATACAAAATATTATTTGTCTACAACAAAAAGCCCCCTTCAACGGGCCTTTTAAAAAAGGAAAGAGACAATAAAATTGCAGTGGGGCTTCCAGAGAAGTCCAATACTACATCTGCACCGTAGCCTTCTGTTTCACTTTTTTATATTGACAACGTCTTCTTCAAGTGGGTTTATAACTCGTGTTGCACCTAATTTATGAGCAAGTTCCATTCTGTATTCGACAGGTTCTATTGCAAATATAGCTGAAGCACCTGTTGTCTTAAGAAGTGGTATTGCCATCATGCCTATAGGGCCGCAACCTACTACAGCGACAGTTTTTCCTACTATCTCTCCAGAAAATACTGTGTGAACGGCGTTTCCAAGGGGTTCTTGTATGGAGAGAAGTTCTAAAGGTATGTCTTTATCGTTTAGCCATACATTGCTTTCGGGGACTTTAATGTATTCTGCAAAAGCACCGTCTGTGTCAACACCAAGTATAAGCGTATTTTCACATATGTGAGCATTTCCAGTTCTGCAAGCTTTGCATTTTCCGCATACTATGTGAGTCTCCGCACTTACTAAATCTCCAACTTTTACAGATGTTACATTTTCTCCTATTTCTACAACTTCTCCTACAAATTCATGTCCCATTATCTTAGGCGGTTTTATCCGGCTTTTTGCCCATTCATTCCAAACGTAAATGTGAACGTCTGTGCCGCAAATAGATGTGGCTTTGACTTTTATTAGTACCTCATCAGGTCCTATTTTTGGTATTTCTTTTTTTATTATATCTGCACCTTCTTTGGGATGTTGTTTAACAACAGCGGTCATATATCCTTCCATAATGGACATCTCCTTTACTTGTACACTCATCTTACTACATAATATATTCTATATATTTGTACAAATTCCTTCTTGCATTACAAAAAAATTTTAATGGACTCTATTTTTTTATAAAGGCAAAAAGAAACCTGTTCTATCATTAAAACTCTGAAGACAAATATTTAAAATTGTCTTCAATGCCTAAATGTATGATTATTCTTTTTTAATGAAATAATATATCTGGATAGAAAAACCATGTTAAGGGTTAAGGAGGATTATTTTATGCGAAAAATGGCTACAATGGACGGAAATACAGCTGCTGCTTATGCCTCTTATGCTTTTACGGAGGTTGCAGCAATTTACCCTATTACGCCTTCTTCTCCAATGGCTGAAAATGTTGATGAATGGGCTGCCCATGGCAAGAAGAATATATTTGGTCAACCCGTGAAGGTTGTTGAAATGCAGTCAGAAGCAGGTGCTGCAGGTGCTGTCCATGGTTCTTTAACTGCAGGCGCTTTGACAACCACATATACCGCATCACAGGGGCTTCTTTTAATGATACCAAACATGTATAAAATTGCAGGAGAGCTTTTGCCAGGGGTGTTTCATGTAAGTGCCCGCGCTATTTCTACTCATGCACTTTCTATATTTGGCGACCATCAGGATGTAATGGCAGTAAGGCAAACAGGTTTTGCACTTCTTTGTTCTGCCAATGTACAGGAAGCCATGGATATGGCATTTATAGCCCATCTTTCTGCTATAAAATCTAGGGTACCATTTTTGCATTTTTTTGATGGCTTTAGGACTTCTCACGAGATGCAAAAAATAGAAGTGGTGGAATATGAGGAAATTGCGAAACTTTTAGATTTAAGGGCAGCAAAAGAGTTTAGGGACAGAGCGTTAAATCCTGAACATCCTGTTGTAAGAGGTACTGCACAAAATCCTGATATTTATTTTCAAGGAAGAGAAGCTGCTAATAAATTTTATGAAAAGGTTCCTGACATAGTAGAAGATTACATGAAGAGGTACAAAGAGCTGACTGGAAGAGAATATCACCTTTTTGACTATTACGGTTCAAAGGACGCAGAGTATATAATTGTAGCTATGGGTTCTGTTTGTGACACGATAGAAGAGACGATTGATTATTTAACAAAAAAAGGAGAAAAAGTGGGTTTAATTAAAGTACATCTCTACAGGCCATTTTCTGAAAAACACTTTTTTGAGGTTTTACCTGATACAGTTAAAAAGATTGCCGTATTAGACAGGACAAAAGAGCCGGGTTCAATAGGAGAGCCTTTGTACCTTGATGTGGCTAAGTTATTTTATAACAAAGATAAAAAGCCTGTCATAGTAGGAGGTAGATATGGTCTGGGCTCAAAAGATACAACTCCTTCTCAGATTATTGCAGTCTATGACAATTTAAAAAAGGACTCCCCCAAAGACCGTTTTACCATAGGAATTTTAGACGATGTGACTTACACATCATTAGAAGAAGGTGAATTTGCAGAGACTACTCCTGAAGGCACTGTAAGCTGCAAGTTTTGGGGATTAGGCTCTGATGGAACGGTTGGGGCGAATAAATCGGCTATTAAAATAATTGGGGACAACACAGACTTGTATGTGCAGGCATATTTTCAGTATGACAGCAAAAAATCAGGAGGCACCACTATTTCACATTTGAGGTTTGGTAAAAAGCCGATTAAATCTTCTTATTTGGTAAATCATGCTGATTATATTGCCTGTCACAATAAGTCTTTTATTTACAATTATGATGTTTTAAAAGGACTTAAACATGGTGGGACTTTTGTATTAAATTGTCCTTGGAGTAAAGAGGAGCTGGAGGAGAAGTTACCTGCTTCAATGAAAAGATATATAGCTAAAAACAATATCAATTTTTATACAATAGATGCCATATCAATTGCCCAAGAAGTAGGTTTGGGTGGCAGAATAAACATGATAATGCAGACGGTGTTTTTTAAACTTATAAATATAATACCTTTTGAAGAAGCAGTTAAGTATTTAAAAGATTCTATACAGAAGGCCTATGGCAAAAAGGGTCAGGATATAGTGGATATGAACTTAAAGGCTGTTGACAGAAGCGTAGAAGCTCTTGTAAAAGTAGAAGTGCCTGAGGAGTGGAAAAACGCAAAAGAAGGGCAAAAAATTGTAAAGCCAGAGCCTGATTTTGTTAAAAATATACAAAGACCTATGGAAAGAAATGAAGGAGACCTGCTTCCTGTAAGTGCTTTTGTCGGCATGGAAGATGGCACATTTCCTACTGGCACGACTGCCTATGAAAAGAGAGGAATTGCAGTATTGATACCCGAATGGCAAATAGACAACTGTATACAGTGTAACCAGTGCTCTTATGTTTGCCCCCATGCAGTAATACGGCCATTTTTATTAACAGAGGAAGAAATGAAAAAAGCGCCTCCAACTTTTAAACTGAAAAAAGCAATAGGAAGAGGATTAGAAGGGCTTTGGTATAGAATACAGGTAAGTCCTTTAGACTGTACAGGATGCGGCAATTGTGCAGATGTTTGTCCAGCACCTACAAAAGCTCTTATAATGAAACCCGCTGAAGAACAAATAGAAAAAGAAGCGAGAAATTGGGAGTATGCTGTAACTCTTGATGTCAAAGATAATTTAGTAGATAAGACGACTCTAAAAGGCAGTCAATTTGCAAAGCCTCTGTTTGAATTCAGTGGCGCATGCCCTGGCTGTGGTGAGACTCCTTACATAAAGCTTTTGACACAGCTTTTTGGAGATAGGATGATGATAGCAAATGCTACAGGCTGCTCATCTATTTATGGGGCAAGTGCACCCTCTATTCCTTATACTACTAATAAAGAGGGAAAAGGGCCTGCGTGGGCTAACTCACTTTTTGAGGACAATGCCGAATTTGGCTACGGCATGTTTTTAGCAAATAAGCAGATAAGGGAAAGGCTTAGAGATTTGATGAAAGAAGCTATAAATATCCCTATTGACGATGAATTAAAAGCTGCATTCCAAGAGTGGATTGATGGGATGGAGGATGGAGATAAATCTAAAATTGCTTCTAAAAAGATTTTAGATATTATAAATAGAGGCGGGTATACAGAGAATGAGATAATAAAAGAGATACTTGACAAAAAAGATTTTCTTGTAAAAAAATCTCAGTGGATAATAGGGGGAGATGGATGGGCGTATGACATTGGCTTTGGAGGGCTTGACCATGTTATAGCATCAGGAGAAGATGTAAATGTACTAGTGCTTGACACAGAGGTGTATTCCAATACGGGAGGGCAATCCTCAAAATCTACGCCATTAGGGGCAGTTGCAAAATTTGCGGCAGCAGGTAAGAGGACAAGCAAGAAAGATTTAGGTTTGATGGCTATGAGCTATGGATACGTGTATGTGGCACAAATTGCGATGGGAGCAAATATGAACCAGACGATAAAGGCTTTTGTGGAGGCAGAAAAATACAAAGGGCCTTCACTTATAATAGCATACGCTCCTTGTATAAACCATGGCATAAAGTCAGGCATGGGGACAAGTATAATGGAGGAGAAAAAAGCAGTGGAGTCTGGTTACTGGCACCTTTATAGATTTAATCCAGAGCTTAAAAAAGAAGGCAAAAATCCATTTGTACTTGATTCTAAAGAGCCGACAAAATCTTTCAGAGAATTTATTGAGGGGGAGATACGATATTCCTCACTTAAAAACGTATTTCCTCACATTGCGGAAAAACTTTATCAGAAGGCAGAAGATACTGCAAAAGAGAGATACGAAAGATATAGAAAGCTGGCAGAATAACAATTCCGGGCGTATGCCCGGAATTGTTATTTTTTGTTTTCTTCTACCCATTCTTTTGCATTTATTACTTCATTTTCACTTGGGATAGGCACATTTGATTCTTCTTTTACATTTTGTATATTTGCCCAGGAAGCAGTCTTATGATTTTCTATTGGCACTTTGTGAGTTTTTTTTGGTTTTTTAGTCATACAATCACTCCTTTAAATGTATTATTTTCGATAATTGAAGAAATTATGACTATTATTGTGATAAACTGAGGGATGTAAATTTCTTTTCTTTCTTAGGTTACAGTTCAAATTAGCAGTATAATTATTGTTGTAATCCTGGGATGAGGAGAGATTGAAATGGAGATAAGAGGACATCATTTTTTATGTATATTAGGTTTTAGAGGGCTTGGTTATGATGAAAAATTTGTTAAAAATATGGATGAAATTATTAGAAAATTGAATAATGAACATGATATGTTGATAAAAGCTGTGGATAGTGTGGATAACATTTGCAGCATGTGTCCAAACAATGTAAATGGAGAATGTACAGAGGAAGAGTATCCAGGAAGTGTAAAAGGAAAAGATAGGGCAGTTTTAGAAGTTTTAGATATAAGACCAGGGGAGATATTGAGCTATAGGGAAGTCACAAATAGAATTAAAGAGAAAATGACTGAAGAAAAAATGGAAAAGATATGCAGTAACTGTCAATGGTTTGGTCTGGGTTATTGTTTAGAAGGGCTTAAAAAGTTAAAAGGCGGCTGAAGCCGCCTTTATAAGTCTCTTTGTGAAAAGCGCTTTGCACCGTAATAGAGGAGAAATACCACGTAGAAAAAGATGTATATGAACATGTAAATACTGGGTTGAGACATGCCCCCAAAGAGTCCTTGTGTCATAAAACTTATCCCACTACTTTGTGTCAAAAGCTCTGCAGTCATTTTTCTATATATGACATCTGTAGGAAGGATGAGACTTGTAAGTATCCCTGCATTTATAAGACTTTCTCCGCTTTTTAGGCCAAAAGCGCTGACTTGACTTTGCTGCATTGCTGAACCAATTTGTTCAAGTACGCCTCCAACAAGGGCAATTCCATAGGCCATAATGGCGATTATTCCTGTGTTTACAGTCGAAAAAATTGAGCTGGAAGCTATTATAAGGGCTAAAAATACAATCGGTCCTAAGTCGAAGAAAAAAAGTCCTCTTAAAATATTGCTTGCTTCAAAGGTTATTTTAGACCCCATAAAGATGTTTAAACCTACTACAGACAAAAACATGATGGAGCTGTATATTACAATCATAGCGCCTAAGCCTATAAATTTTCCCAACACCAGTTCATATCTTTTTATAGGTTTCGATAAAACGGCGTATATGGTGCCATTTTCTATTTCTCCTGATATAGCATTTACTGATGTCAAAACTACAAGAAAAGCCACTATGAAATTTGCGAAAAATAGACCGGCAGACAAAATTTGAGATTGAAAGATGATGTCATATATAGAATCGTTGGGACGCTCAAATATTTTACTTAAGCCAAAAGTATATATGGAAAGGTAGAGGAGGGACAAAAGGGAGACTAATAGAAAAGCCCGTTTTTTTAGCATCTCTTTAAAGGTATATTTTATTATAGTTATCACGAAACCTCATCCTTTCCAATTAAGTTTATGAATAAGTCTTCCAATGAAGAAGTTTGAGTATTTAATTGATATAACTTGGCACCGGCTTCTATTACCATTTTAGCTATAACTGGTATTTTTTCTCTGTCTTCTACTTTAAAAGAGAGCTTACCTTCTTTAAATTGAAATTCTTTTGATAAGCGAGAAATTTTTTCAATCAACTCTGAAGTATAGTCTGATACAATCATTTCTACATGGGTGTGTTCTTTTAATAGCTCTTCCAGTTTTCCTTCGGCTATTATTCGGCCATGGTTTATTATGGCTACTTCATCGCATACCATTTCCACTTCACTTAAGAGGTGGCTGTTTAGAAAAACAGTTTTGCCTTGCGATTTTAATTGTTTTATGATTTCTCTTACTTCAATTCTTCCAACAGGGTCTAAAGCTGAAGTAGGTTCATCTAAAAACACTATTTCGGGGTCATTTAAGAGGGCTATTGCAATGCCAATTCTCTGTTGCATTCCTTTGCTGTAATTTTTGATAAGTTTATTTTCGTGACCTTTGAGTTTTACAAGTTCTAAAAGTTCGTCAATTTTTTTTGAAGGATTTTTTATTTTATGAAGTTCGGCATGAAATTTCAAAAGTTCTTTTCCTGTCATCCAGTCATGGTACCTAAAATTTTCAGGCAAAAATCCTACTTTTTCTCTGGACTCTACTGTACCTATAGGCTTTCCTAAAATCCATGCAAAACCAGAGGTGGGGTGTAAAAGCCCCACCATGGTCTTTACAAAAGTGCTTTTTCCTGCACCATTTGGACCTAAGAATCCAAAGACCTGACCTTTTTCTACAGAGAGAGTGACTTCTTTAAATCCGCCTTTTCCATTAAACTGTTTTGTGAGATTTTGTGTTTCTAAAACCATTTGATCACCTCATTGAATTTGCAATTTGAATTAATGTATTTATTGCCTCTTCTTTTGTAATGAAATCCTGCTTGTCTTCTGCTGGGTTGGGCCAGAGTGTGAGGTTGTACATTACTCCATTTTCAATCCAACCTAAAGCTACAAAATGAGGCCCAGATTTTTCAACAATGAGAATGCCTTTATTTCCTCGTACGCTTATTTCTTTAATTTCAGTGTTGTTATCTGTAGACAGTGGTACAGGCAATGTCTCTTTCCAGTCGGTTACACCAGCGATTTGCCTTTTTATATTTTCAGGTAAAAATGGTAGGTTTACTAAAGCATCAATTACTTTATCTACATCTACCCCTTCTGGCACCACTATTTCTGGAGTTTTTAATATGTTAAGGGTAACTGTGTCTATTTCACTGCCTTTTTTCTGCAAATTCATACTAATTTCCCTGTCAAAATTTATAATAATAGGCTTTCTGTCAAGTTCTTTTGGGAAAAGGTGTGTACCGCCAAATGCTTTAATAAGTTCATTTATTTTGTCAACTTTTAGTACAAATTCTAAGCCTTCACTTTTTGAAATGTATGCATGTTTTATTTCAAAATTTTCATCTGCTGGAAGTTTTATTTTATATCCGAGTATGGATTCTACTTTGTCAAGCTCATCAGGGGAAATTTGCTGCCCTTCCAAAGATCCGTCTTTTATAATCTCTCCATAGTCTTTAATGCTTATATTTTTTACACCTGCGTTGTAGAACTGATTTTGAATTTGCCTTATATCATCTGGTGTTATTGTTATAACCTGCATCTTATTTAGCCTTAGAAGATTTAAAAGTTCTGCTTCTGCATTTTTAAGGGGCGGGAAAAGCATTGAGGAAACTACAAATGCCACTACGACTAAGGCGGCAATAGCCTTTTTGTACTTTGTAAACATGGCAAACATTCCTCCTTTATTATTATTTTTGCTCAATTTTTCATTTAGAGTAGCCCAAGCTTCATTTAAATCTATATTGCTTGCTTTTAAAGCTTTTGAAGTGAATTCATTTATGGATTTTAGTTGTTCAAGTTTTTCTCTACATACATCGCAAGTTTTTAAATGTTCTTCTACATTTTTTGCAGTGATTTCATCAAGTTCGTTGTCTAGATATGCTTGAAGAGTTCCTTCATCGTAGCACATACTTACACCTCCTTTTCATATAATTCTTTAAACTTTTTTTGTGCTCTTGCTATGGTTGTGCCGACGGAGGTTTTCTTAATTCCCAATGATATTGCTATTTCTTCGTAACTATATCCTGAATGTTTAAGTATTAGACACATCATATCTCTTTTACTCATTTTTAGGAGGACTTCTTTCACTTTAGCTCTTTCAAACCTTTTAATTGCTATTTCTTCAGGGTCTTCAAAAAATTCCTCTTGCGTGTTTTTAAAAACTTCCAGTTCTCTTGTTTTTGTGTTTTTTTCACTGCGGATATAATTCAAGGCATGATTTATTGCCACTTTGGATAACCAACCTCCTATATTTTCATTGTACCGGGGAGGGTTTTTAAAAAATTTTATAAAAACTTCTTGGGCGATGTCCTCCGCTTTAAATTCGTCTTTTATCATCCATGAAATTTGTTTTAAGACTTTTGGATAGTATTTTTCAAAGATATCTTTGAAACTTTCCTCTATTTTGAACACCTCCCCTATGTCTTTTCACTAATAATAACACATCTAAAACCAATTTTGTGACAAAAACTTTTCAGACGAAGGGGACGGTTCCTCTTGTCTGAATTTTTCAGATAAAAGGAACCGTCCCCTTCGTCTGGATTTTATTTTTTGTGGGAAGTGCTATATAATTATATCGGTGTTTTTAAAAAGGTGCGGAGGTGTTAAGTTTGGAAAGAATAAAGAGTTATTATCCTTATTTAGCAGGAATAGGAATGGCATCAATTTTTGGCTTTTCTTTTATGTTTACGGCGATGGGGCTTGAAGTGGCATCTCCTATGGAGCTTATAGCTTATCGTTTTTTACTTGCAGCATTTATGATTACTCTTTTGTGGGTATTTGGAATTATTAAACTTAATTATAGAGGGAAAAATCTGTGGCCATTGTTTTTATTGTCTCTATCAGAGCCTGTTGTGTATTTTATATTTGAAACATATGGTGTAAAATATACATCCTCTTCTCTTTCTGGTTTGATGATAGCTTTAATTCCTGTTGCTGTTACCGCTTTGGCGGCGGTATTTTTAAAGGAAAGGCCCTCTTTATACCAGCTTTTATTTATTCTTTTATCTGTCACAGGCGTTGTCTTTATAATCTTTATGACAGGAATAGAAAGCCGTAATACTTCAATCATGGGATTTTTATTCCTATTGGGAGCAGTCTTATCTGCAGCTTTTTACAGTATTTTAGCAAGGAAGTCTTCTTTGGAATTTTCACCTATTGAGATAACTTTTGTGATGATGTGGCTTGGAGCAATAGCTTTTAATATTTTAAATTTGATTGATAGAATGTCAAAAGGATATTCTCTTTCTCAATATTTTAGCAATTTAACTAATTACAAAGTACTTATTCCTGTGCTATACTTAGGGATTTTATCTTCTATAGTAGCCTATTTTTTAAACAATTACGCTCTTTCAAAATTGCCTGCGTCTCAAGCTTCGGTTTTCGCAAATTTGACCACGGTGATTTCCATAATAGCGGGGATAACTATAAGACATGAAGCTTTTTATTGGTATCATGTGATAGGGGCTATTATGATATTGATAGGAGTATGGGGAACAAACTATTTTGGAAGGGTATCTGAAATGACTATACCTTCAGAAGAAATCCATTAAAGAGAGTATTTACATGTGAGGAAAGATGTGATATACTTTTAACATAACCCCATACCATATGGGGGCATATTGGATTATAAAAAGAATGCGGTAAATAATACCGCATTTACTATAGAGGAGTGATTTTATTTGTACTTTAATTAGTATAACATGTTTTTATTTTTTGTTAAAGTGTAAAAATAAGATATTATGAGATATAATATACTTACACAGTTGCTTTTTGGGGTGATATTATGGAAATAGATGTCAGAAATGCTGTAGAAATGTTGGGAAGGGGCAGTGGCAAAGCTCTTGATATTGGCACAGGAAGTGGACGCATGGCAGCTGCTTTATCTCAATACGGATATCAAGTGGTTTCTATTGAGTACAATGTGGAGGCTTTAAAAAGAGCGGAGCAAAATCTGCGCCAAAATGGAGATTTAGAAAATGTGTTGCTGATTCACGGTGATGCTCATAACCTTCCTTTTTTAGACGAGACCTTCGATGTTGTGGCTACATACAATGCAATGCACCACATGACAGATTATAAGAAAGTGCTTGATGAGATGGTGAGGGTGTGCAAAAAGGGTGGAAGCATACTTATATCAGAATTAAATGAATATGGAAAAGAAATAGTGGCTGAAAGGCATCGAGAGAGGGGCGGACATCACGAAGCTAAAATAAGCATTGAAGATATTGAAGAATATTTGAAAAACACTTATGGATTGACGGGCGAAATTAAAAATTCTGAAAAGGCAGACATATTTTTGTGTAAGAAGTAACAACAATTTAAGGGAAAAAATTTATTGTTGACAATCCAACAAAATATGATAAAATAAGAAATGTCTTTGGGGCCCCGTGGTCAAGTGGTTAAGACACCGCCCTTTCACGGCGGCAACACGGGTTCGAATCCCGTCGGGGTCACCATTTAATTTTAGAATAAAATGTCGCACAAAGCTGCGGCATTATTTTTTTATGTCGAAAGAAAAATTACATTTATAACAAAAAATAACAAATTAATCCATCGCCTCGGTGATATAATTAAGAAAAAAATAAGAGGTGGTGGTTAATTTATGCAAAACACAAATGTTTTACCTTATAATCGAGTTGCAAAAATTCACCAAACTGAAAATAAAGAGAGAAACATATCTAAAGATGTGCGCCAAATTATTTTGCTGTCAATTGTGGGTTTTTTTATGGGGAGAGCTGCTATTTTTGACAATCTTTTACCTTTCGGGATTGCTTTTTTTGCTGTTGCCATGATGCATAAAAAAAGGTATTCCCTTGTAGGAATTGGCATTTTGTTAGGAGTATTGACTTTGCACAACGTAAATAATTTTAAATATCTTTTAGCACTTGTACTGATTTTTTTACTGGAAAGTATTTTTAAAATTAAACCGCAAAACACCATAAAAGTTTCTTTGATTACTTTTGTTTCTCTTTTTGTTTCAGGCGTTTTGTTTAGCTACACTTATGGTTTTTTACTTTTTGACATTATCATGAGTTTATATGAAGCAGTAACTGCAATGCTGATGGTGTTTGTATTTAGTCAAGCTGTTGCGCTGATTTTGAGCACAAACAGAAAAATTATATCAAATGAGGAGTTAATCTCTTTAAGCATATTAGTAGGTCTTATCATACTAGGACTTAATCATTTAAATGTGTGGAAATTTAGTTTAAATGGTATATTTGGAGTTTTTATAATACTTTTAAGTTCGTATATAGGCGGTGCTGGCGTAGGAGCCAGTGTAGGTACAACTATAGGGCTTATTGGCAGTTTGTCTTTTCTTCAAATGCCAGTATCTATAGGGTTATTTGGTTTTGCGGGGTTGCTATCTGGCAGTTTAAAAAAATTAAATAGGTTAGGGGTAGTTTTGGGATTTGTGACAGCCGTCTTTATTATTACATTTTATGTAACTACTAATATGAATATTCTTGTAAATCCTTATGACCTTTCTTTAGCTTCGTTGATGTTTGTCGCACTTCCTAAAAAATATTTTACAAAGGCAGAGGAGATAGTAAAGGGAAATAGGCGCTTAAATCACAGAAATTACAATGAAAAGTTAAAAGAAGTGGTGACGGATAGGTTAAAAGAGTATTCCAAGGTGTTTGATGAACTTTCTAAGAGTTTTAAGCAGGTGAACGAAAAGGTACTTGACCACAAAGACATTTCTTATTTGTTTGAAGAGATTGCAAATAGAACTTGTACCCAATGTGTGATGTACAAAACCTGTTGGGACAAGGAATTTTACAATACTTACAAAAGTATGTTTGAAATAATAGAACATCTTGAGGGTTCAGGTAACCTTGAAAACAATAGATTGTATAGAAAGTGCATAAGATTTTCTGAGCTTATGAGCACTACCAAGTACTATTTAGGGATTTATAAAATAAACATGCAGTGGAGAGAAAGGTTAAAAGACGCAAAAGGGTTGATTGCCAACCAGTTAAAAGGGGTTTCTGATGCTATATCTAACATAGCTGATGACATCAGCATGAACATTGCTTTTAAAGATGAATTAGAGCAAATAATGATGGTGGAGCTGGACAAAAAAGGTATACCGGTAGAGGATGTCATAATATATGATGCAGGAGAAGGAAATATTAATGTAAAAATATACAAAAAGGCTTGTTATGCTACAAGAGAATGCGATAAAAAAATTGTGCCAATTGTTTCTGAAATAATAGGGGAAAGGTACGAAAGGAAAAATAGGATTTGTTCTATAGACCATACAGGAAGATGTGTACTTAAGCTTACAAGAGCAGAAAGCTTGCAGGTTTCAACGGGTATAAGCAGGGTCAGCAAATCAAAAAACAAAATTTCTGGAGACACTTATTCTTTTATGGAGTTGGAAGGCGGAAAATATATGGCCGCATTAAGCGATGGAATGGGATTTGGGTATAAAGCTGCTTCTGAAAGCAGCACTACTATTTCACTTCTTGAAAAATTTATAGAAGCAGGATTTGACAAGCATTTAGTCATTCAGACGTTGAACTCTGTATTAGCTTTGAGGTCTGCTGAAGAGATGTTTTCTACGGTTGATATAATGTTTTTAGACAAATTTACTGGCGAAGCAGAGTTTATCAAAATTGGCTCTTGTGCTACTTTCATTAAAAGAGGAAATGATGTTGAAATTATTGAGTCCAGTTCTCTTCCAATAGGCATATTAGAGGATATTGATGCCGACATACATGAAAGAAAGTTAAAAGACGGAGACTTTGTAATATTGATTACTGATGGTGTTTTGGAATGTTTTGAAAAAGATAAAGAGATAGGTTTTTCTAGGTTAGTCAGTGAAATTTCTGTGAGAAATTCTCAAGACATGGCGGAAATTTTAATGAAAAGGTGCCTTGAATTGTGTGATAACAATCCTAAAGATGATATGACAATTTTGGTTTCAAAGATATGGAAAAAAATTTAAGAATGACACTGCATCTGAATAATCCTTCCACAAAATGGAGAAAATATAGTGAGTAACTAAAAATGACCAATTTGTGGAGGGATTTTTTGTGTCAAGAATTTTAAAACAAATCACAGTTGTGACGGATGGCAAGTCAAACATTGATGAAAATTCGGCGGAGGCTGTGAAAGAAGCGAGAGAAAAAGGGATAATTGTAAATGCTATAGGCATATTGCCGGAAGAAAACAGCCTTTGTGCACAACAGATTATTGAAATAGCGAAAAATGGGGAAGGTACTTATGACATTGTTCCTATTGAGTTTTTGCGAAAGTCTTTGATGATGGTGACGCAAAAGTCTGTTCAAATGACTTTACATAAAGCTGTTAACAGTGAACTTAAAAATATTCTTGGAAAAAGCTTAGAAGAAATAAATCCGAACGTAAGGGTACAGATTGTAGATTATATAGAAAGATTAACTGATAATATAGATTTGAAGATTGCTATTTTAATGGATGCAAATAACATTATGAAAAATAGGCTTGACAAATCAAAAATAAGTGTAGTAAAACTTTTCAAACCCCTTAAAGGAAGAAAGGGGAAAACCGACATACACCTTATTTCTTTAAATCCTTCTATTGCTTTTGCCATAAGAAAGGCCATTAGCTTTTTGGAAAGTGAATACAGCAAAGCTGAATAGATGATATAACTTTATATAAGCTTTGTGCTAAAGATATTTGATTTGGAGGATGTGATATTATATAATATTGTATATCATTATATAGTCATGGAATATATCTAATATCGTAACAAGGGGATAAAAATGATTGAGAAAGTTGTCTCTACTATTAAAAAATACAAAATGATTGAAAAAGATGATGGTATTGTGATGGGTGTATCTGGAGGACCTGACTCCCTCTGTATGTTTGACATTTTGTACAACTTGAAAGATGTTTTCCATGTAAAGTTGTATGTGGTCCATGTAAATCATATGATAAGAGGCGAGGATGCAAAGAGGGATGCGCGATTTGTTGAAGAATTGTGCCGCAAATTAAACGTCCCATTTTTTTTATTTGAAAGGGATGTAAAATCAATTGCTAAAGAAAAGGGATATTCAGAGGAAGAGGCAGGCCGTCTGGTAAGGTATGAAGCTTTTAATCAAGTGTTAAAGGAAGTAAAAGCTAATAAAATAGCAGTAGCCCATAATAAAAACGATTTAGTAGAGACAGTGTTTTTAAACATTATAAGGGGTTCAGGTGTGACAGGGCTTGTTGGAATAAAGCCTGTAAATGGCAATATTATAAGGCCTCTTATAAAGATAGAGAGAGAGGAAATAGAAAATTACCTTAGAGAAAGAGGTCTACAACCAGTAATAGATGTGACAAATTATAAAGAATTTTACAAAAGAAACAAAATAAGGCTTAGTTTAATTCCTTACATAAACAAAATTTTTGATGTCGATATAGTAGAAAATATTTATAGGATGTCGAAAATTATTTTAGAGGAAAATGAGTACTTAGAAAAAGAGAGTGAAAAACTTTTTGATGAAGTTTGCACTCACAAACAGGATGAGGTTTTGGCTGATATAGAGGAATTAAAATCCCAACACATTGCTATTCAAAGAAGAATAGTAAGACTTATGTATCAAAAGTTAAAGGGAGATTTCTACGGATTGGAATATATTCACGTAGAAGATGTGTTAAGCCTTTTGGATAAACAAACTTCTTCAAAAGTCGACTTACCCTTTGAAATTGAAGTGCTAAAAAGTTATAATAATCTTATAATGAGAAAAGTAAAACCAAAAGAGATAAAACCTTTTTGGAACAAATTAAGTATTCCAGGAGTTACAGAAATAGAGGGTATTGGACGATTTGAGACAACTGTTACAGAGATAGATGAAGTAAAAAATTTTAATACAGGAAAATACAAAAAGGTTTTTGACTATAATAAGATGCAGGGAGAAGTTGTAGTTAGAAGCAGGCAGCCAGGAGATGTCATTTCTCCTATTAACATGAAAGGTAGTAAAAAATTGAAAGAGTTTTTCGTCGATGAGAAAATACCTCGCGAAATAAGGGATGAAATTCCTCTAATAGCAATAGGCAATGAAATTGTATGGGTTGTGGGGTACAGAATGAGTGATAAATTTAAAGTAGATGAAAACACAAAAAAAGTTGTCATCATACAGTATACAAAATATTAAAAAGTAGGAGGTAAAGTTATGGCGAGCCCTGAGCAAGATATACAGGAAATTTTGATAACAGAAGAACAAATTAAAGAAAAAGTGGATGAATTAGGAAAAATTATAACAAAAGATTATGAAGGGAAGGACCTTGTTCTTATAGGAGTTTTAAAAGGAGCCATAATGTTTATGGCCGATTTATCCCGTGCTATAGATTTGCCATTGGCAATAGATTTCATGGCTGTGTCCAGTTATGGTAATTCTACTCGTTCTTCAGGTATAGTGAAAATAATTAAAGACCTTGACATAAACATTGAAGGCAAAGATGTGCTTATAGTGGAAGACATTATAGACAGCGGTCTGACTCTTTCATATTTGAGAGAAACTTTGTTAGGGAGAAAGCCTAAAAGTTTAAAAATTTGCACTATTCTCGATAAGCCTGAGAGAAGAGAAGCGGATGTAAAAGTGGATTATTGCGGTTTTAAAATACCAGATAAATTTGTTGTAGGTTATGGGCTTGATTTTTGTGAAAAATACAGAAACCTTCCTTTTATAGGTGTTTTAAAACCAGAACTGTACAAATGATTTGGTTTTTTAGAGATGATATGATATTATAGATTAAAGTAGTGGGACTTGTTTGAAGGAGGGGCCTTATTTGAACGATAATAACAAGATAATTAGAAGCATGGTGCTCTATTTATTAATATTTATAGCTATTTACGCAATGGTTCAATTGTATTCTCAAAGCGCCGAACCAATAACCGATATTGATTACGGACAGCTAATAAAATACATTGATGCCAATCAAGTAAAAAGCATTACCCTTGTGGGTAATGATGTTAAAGGTGTATTAAAAAATGGTACCGAGTTTAAGAGCCGTGTACCAGATGTAACAAACTTTATGAGTTTTGTAAATCCCTATATTTTAGAAGGGAAACTGGATTTTAAAAGTGAGCCACAAGTAGGTCCGCCATGGTGGGTACAAATGCTTCCTTCCCTATTTTTGATTGTCATTTTTGTTATATTTTGGTATGTTTTTATGCAACAGGCACAGGGTGGGGGAGGAAGCAAGGTTATGTCTTTTGGCAAAAGTAGAGCCAGAATGGTTACAGACAAAGAAAAAAGAGTAACTTTTAATGACGTTGCGGGTGCAGATGAAGAAAAAGAAGAGCTTCAGGAAATTGTTGAATTTCTAAAATATCCCAAGAAGTTTCTTGAACTTGGAGCGAGAATACCTAAAGGCGTGCTTTTAGTAGGTCCTCCGGGTACTGGTAAAACCCTTCTTGCAAAAGCTGTGGCTGGAGAAGCAGGAGTGCCATTTTTCAGCATAAGCGGCTCCGACTTTGTGGAGATGTTTGTCGGTGTAGGTGCTGCCAGAGTAAGAGATTTGTTTGACCAGGCAAAGAAAAATGCACCTTGTATAGTATTTATTGATGAGATAGATGCAGTGGGAAGGCAAAGGGGTGCAGGTTTAGGTGGCGGACATGATGAAAGAGAGCAAACACTAAACCAGCTATTAGTTGAAATGGACGGGTTTAGCGTCAATGAAGGCATAATTGTGATTGCCGCTACAAATAGACCTGATATATTAGACCCTGCTCTTTTAAGACCTGGAAGATTTGACAGACATGTTACTGTTGGAATTCCTGATATAAAAGGAAGAGAAGAGATATTAAAAATACATTCAAGGAATAAACCATTAGCTCCAGACGTGTCATTGCAAGTGTTGGCACGAAGAACTCCTGGATTTACAGGAGCAGACCTTGAAAACCTCATGAATGAGGCGGCCCTTTTAGCTGCAAGAAGAGGGCTTAAACAGATAACTATGGCAGAGTTGGAAGAAGCTATAACGAGAGTGATAGCAGGACCTGAAAAGAGAAGCAGGATTATGTCTGAAAAAGACAAGAAATTGGTTGCATACCACGAAGCAGGTCATGCCGTTGTAGCGAAGCTTCTGCCAAATACTCCTCCTGTCCATGAGGTTACGATAATCCCAAGAGGGAGAGCTGGAGGCTATACCATGCTTCTTCCTGAGGAGGATAAATATTACATGTCAAAATCTGAGATGATGGATGAGATAGTTCATCTTTTAGGGGGACGCGTTGCAGAAAGTTTGGTGTTGAATGACGTAAGTACGGGTGCTCAAAATGACATTGAAAGAGCAACAAATATCGCGAGAAAGATGGTTACGGAGTACGGCATGAGCGAAAGATTAGGGCCTATGACTTTTGGCACTAAAAGCGAAGAAGTATTTTTAGGACGTGATTTAGGCAGAACGAGAAATTACAGTGAAGAAGTAGCTGCAGAAATTGATAGAGAAATAAAGAGAATAATTGAGGAAGCGTATAAAAGAGCAGAATCATTGCTAAAGGAGAATATGGATAAACTTCACAGAGTAGCAAAAGCCCTTATTGAGAAAGAAAAACTTAATGGGGAGGAATTTGAAAAAGTTTTTAACGGAGAGGATATAGAGGGGGTGCAGTTTGCATAAAATACAAATAATGTATAAGTCGGAAGACTTATACATTATTTGTATTTTAAAATTTTTAGTTAACAATAAAAAAATTATTGGGAAGAAGGAGGATTTTTCTACTTTAATGTCTAATTATAATAGTGGAAGCAAAAACTTTTAAACAAAAGATGAGGGAGCGCAAGGGGGGATAATTGTGAAAACTAACAAAGCTTCTGCCGCCAATAAAAATTCTTTGCAGTGGATATGTAATCTTTTAGATAATGCACGTGATTTTTTTGTCTTGAGGGATTTAAAAGGGAAAGTGGTGCATATTAATAAAAGACTTCTTGAAATATTGGGTTATACGCCTAATGATATAGAAGACTATAATTATTTTTTTTATCAAATACTAAAATACAAAGAAATAGGTCCTTATGAAGACAGCTTAGTGGTAGAACTTACCGCGAAGTACAATATAAGGATGTCTTTTACTATAAGATATAGCCCTATAACTAACAATTTTGGAGAGAAAATAGCTTCTTTGGGATTTATGAAATTAAAGGGCTACTGTAAGGATAGACCGGAGTGTTGCATTAGCATATTTAAACATCCAATGGACATAATGAATATGACAGAAGAAGGGTTTATAATTGTTGATAACAAGTTTAATGTAGTATATGCGAATCACAGGGCTTGTGACTTATTCGGTATTAAGTATACAAAATTTATAAATGCAAAGTTTATGGAAATTATAAAAAAGTATAAACCTGATATTTCGGAGCATAGTTTACTTAAAGGGGAGAGAATAACGGTTCCAGCAAGGGGAAGTTTTGATGAAAGAGTGCTTTTGTTGAAATATGGCAAATTAAATAGTGACTGCTGGAAAACTGTTATTCTAAGAGACATAACTGAGGATTTGAAGTATCAGAGGTTAATTGAGCAAACTGAAAAATACACTGTTGCGGGTGAGTTTGCGGCGATAACTATTCATGAGATAAAAAATTCTTTGACTTCTATAAAGGGTTTTGTACAGCTTTTACAAGTTAAACATAAAGATAGCTCTACTTATTATGAAACTATCTTAGATGAAGTTGACAGAGTCTTAAATCTTATAAAAAATTATCTCGGAATAGTGAGAAATAGCGAAGAAGGTGGAGAAACTGAAATAGATATAAATACTGTTATAAATCAATATTTACTACTTTTTGAGGCAGAAGCTGTTTGCAAGAAGATTAAAATAGAAAAAAGGTTTGGCGAAATCCCCCCTATAAAAATGGACAAAAATCATGTTAAACAGCTTATTCTCAATATTGTACAAAATTCTCTCCATGCTATTGGAGAGAATGGTAAAATATTATTAGATACTAAGTATCACCCTCATAAAAAAAGGGTGGTAATAAGAGTTGCAGACAATGGAGGTGGTATAGAGAAAAAATACCTAAAAAAAGTGATTGAACCGCTATTTACTACTAAAAAAGAGGGGACAGGATTGGGGCTTGCAATTTGCAAAAGCATTGTTGAATTGTACAATGGAGATATTAAAATTTTCAGCAAAAAAGGGGAAGGTACACTTGTCAAAATAATTTTAAATGAAAGATAAAAATTAAAAAGCTGGAGGGGAAAAATGAAATCTGATATTGAAATAGCTCAAGAAGCAAAAATGCTTCACATAATGGAACTTGCAAAAAACTAGATATTGATGAAGATAGCCTTTTAAAATAGGCTAAAAAACGATGATAGCTTTAAGAGAACCTTGTTTTGTACGATGAAATTGCCAATTAGAGACAAATTATTTAAGATTGTAACAGAGATATATGGCGCAGATGATATGGAATACACAGCTTCTGCAACACCCTGCAGCAGAAAATATAGACATTGATGAAAACGGAAGGATAACAGGACTGTTTTGAGGGAGTGTAGATGAAGAAAGAAATATTGAACATACAAAATCTCACAGATGCAAAAAAAGAGCTTAGTAAATTGGATATAGAAGAAATCTCCATAAACATTATGGCACCAAAAGCTGTTTTTAGAGTTGTTAAGCTTTTTGATGTGCACCCAGCAGCTGCCAATATAATAAAGCAGGAAATGTTATCTATAGGAGGAGAGGCAGCTGTGGCGAGAGGATGCATTAACATGAGCGTTGAAAAGTCAGATGTTATAATAATGGGGACTTTAAGGCAATATCAGAGGCTTTTGGCTAAACTAAAAATGCAAAAGGGTTATTTTGGACTTAATGAGGTGGTAGAACAGTTAAAAAGCATTGTAGAAGAAATGTCTACATAGAAAAATATTTGTGATATAATAAAAAGTAGTATAAAAATTTGTAGACAGGGTAGTGAAAGGGTGTATGTGCGGCAAAGAGGTTTTCTCTTTTGCCGCTTTTTATTTTAAACCAAAAATTTTCAATGAAAAAGTAAACATTTGTTAAAAAATTGTGCTATAATGTTAGCGTAGCTTTTGACTTACCTACGCAGATAGGATATGATTCTGACCATCCTATGGCTGAAGGAGAAGTGGGAAAAGTCGGTGTAGCAAAAGGAAGCAGGAGCCACAGCAGTACAAGAAGTGGCTTTTACGTTGGCTAATGGAATAGCTTATGGGGAGGCGGCTATAAAGGCAGGTCTTGATGTGGATGAATTTGCTCCAAGGTTGTCTTTCTATAATTGCAAGAGCTTTAAGAGATGCCGGAATGGAAGTAATATACACAGGGCTCAGACAAACTCCTGAGCAAATCGTAGAAGCAGCCATACAAGAAGATGTGGATGTTGTCGCTTTAAGTATTTTGTCGGGGACTCACAACACTTTGTTTCCTAAAATAACAAAGCTTTTAAAAGGTCTTGAGATAAAAGGAATTGAAATAGTGGAGGGCAAAAAGTGAAGATGGCATTTATTAGGTGATAGTGAGATAGAGTCCTAAAAGTACCAATGGGGTACTTTTAGAGCTTTGTCAGAGAGATTAATTTTATTGTGTATTTGGAAGGTATGTGGTATATTATTTTAGTAGGTACTAATAATAACTGCTACTATTTAGTCGCAGTAAAGTTGTAAGGAGGAAATCATTATGAGTTTGTATGATATGATAGAGGACCTCAAAAGGAGAAAAGAAAAAGTTTTAGAAGGTGGAGGATCTAAAAGGATAGCAGCTCAGCACGAAAAAGGCAAATTGACTGCAAGGGAAAGAATACATAAGCTTCTTGATAAGGACAGTTTTGTGGAAATAGACCTTTTTGTGGAGCACCGCTGCTATGACTTTGGCATGGAAAAGCAAAAGTACCCTGGAGAAGGGGTTGTGACAGGATACGGCACAATAGACGGAAGACTAGTTTATGTATATGCGCAGGACTTTACAGTATTAGGAGGGTCATTAGGAGAGTATCATGCAAAAAAGATAACGAAAATAATGGATATGGCTGTGAAAATGGGAGCACCTCTCATAGGACTTAATGATTCAGGAGGAGCTCGTATACAGGAAGGGGTAGATGCGCTTTCTGGATATGGAAATATATTTTACAGAAACACTTTGGCCTCTGGCGTTATACCACAAATCTCAGTGATAATGGGACCAAGTGCAGGGGGAGCAGTGTATTCTCCAGCTTTAACAGATTTTATTTTTATGGTAGATAAGACCAGTCAAATGTTTATAACAGGTCCGCAGGTGATAAAAGCGGTTACGGGTGAAGAAGTCACCCCCGAAGAATTAGGGGGTTCGATAACTCACAATAGAGTGAGTGGGGTTGCTCATTTTAGGGGTCCAAACGATGAAGAAGTTCTTAAGATGGTGAGGAATTTATTGAGTTATTTACCTTCTAACAACTTAGAAGATCCCCCACAATACGAGACCGGCGATAATCCCAATAGAGTTTCTCAAAGGCTTATGGAGATAATTCCAGATACTCCTAACAAGCCTTATAACATGAAAGAATTAATAAGAGAAATAGTTGACAATGGAGAATTTTTAGAATCACAAGAGATGTACGCAGAAAATATCATCACAGCTTTTGCAAGACTCAATGGAAAGACGATAGGCATTGTAGCAAATCAGCCAAGGGTATTGGCAGGTGTCCTTGATATAAACGCTTCTGACAAAGCGGCAAGGTTTATCCGGTTTTGCGATGCTTTTAATATACCGATATTGAGCATAGTTGATGTACCTGGATTTTTGCCAGGGACAAATCAGGAATACGGCGGCATAATAAGGCATGGTGCAAAAATGCTTTACGCTTATTCTGAAGCTACTGTTCCTAAAGTCACTTTGATTGTAAGAAAGGCTTATGGTGGAGCATATCTCGCTATGTGCAGCAAAGACTTAGGAGCTGACATGGTGTTTGCATGGCCTACAGCAGAGATTGCAGTCATGGGGCCAGAAGGGGCAGCCAATATTGTTTTTAAAAATGATATAAGCGAAGCAGAAAATCCTGCTGAAATGAGGCAGCAAAAGATAAATGAATACAGGGACAATTTTGCAAATCCTTATAGAGCTGCAGCACGAGGTTATGTTGATGATGTAATTATTCCTTCAGAAACAAGGCCAAGGCTTATATCGGCTTTTGACATGCTTTCCAGCAAAAGAGAAACGCGTCCTCCTAAAAAACACGGAAATATTCCTTTATAAGGTGGTGCTTTTATGGCAGGGCTTTTAGACTATTTTAAAAATTTTTTTAATGACCGAGGGCAACAAGAAGAAGTTAAAAAAACAAATGAAGTAGAACATAAGGAGGATACTGAACTTATTGCTGCAATTACTGCTGCGATATCTTGTTATTTAGAAAGTGACACAAGCAATTTTTATGTAAAATCTATAATAAGACTTCCAGAGACTGCTCCTGTTTGGGCTAAAGTAGGAAGACAAGAGCAGATGAGGGCAAGACTTTGAACAAAAGGAGGAAATTTCATGAAAAAATTTAAAGTAACGGTAAACGGAAAAGTGTATGAAGTAGAAGTGGAGGAGATAAAAGAAAATAATGGGGGTTCTAAAGTAATAAAACCGACTACAGTTTCACAACTTAAAGCAGTGCCAACACAGGCACCTGCGGAATCAGCTCCAAAAGTTGATACTCCTTCTCCCGCTGCTAAAGGTTCAAAAGTTATATCTGCTCCTATGCCAGGTACAATTCTTGATGTGAAGGTTAAAGAAGGTGATAGAGTGAAAAGAGGCGATGTAGTGCTAATTCTTGAGGCTATGAAGATGGAAAACGAAATAATGGCACCTGAAGAAGGGGTTATTGTAAGCATACATGTTTCAAAAGGGTCTTCTGTAAACACTGGAGATGTGCTTGTAACTATGGATTAAAAAATTGTTGATAGATACGGCTGTTTTTGGTAAAATACAATTGCGGGTATCGTGTTCGAACCGGACAATTTTTAGCAATTTATTAAATTATAAAAAGTGGAGTTCGGAACGGTATCCTGAAAAGGAACCGGAACGGAGGTGAGTAGAATTGCAAATTAAAGCGGCAAGAGAAGGAAAAGTGTCAAAAATTTCATTAAGGCAAATAACTGTGGCAGGAATGCTTGCTGCAATATCCATCGTTTTATCTACCACCATTTTGGGTTACATTCCTTTGGGCATTGCAAATGCGACCACAATGCACATACCGGCAATTATAGGAGGAGTATTGGAAGGACCTATTGTAGGAGCTTTTATAGGTTTGATTTTTGGATTGACCAGCTTTATAAGGCAAAACACTCCCCTTTTTGCTGACCCCGTAATTGCCATATTGCCGAGGATTTTTATAGGAGTTGTAGCATACTATGCGTATAACTTGACTAAAAGCGCTGGTGTTGCAGCGGCAGCAGGAACTTTGACAAATACCATCGGAGTTTTAGGATTAGCAGTTTTACTAAAATATTTGCCACTTAAAGTTGCTTTGTTTGTCGCGCTGAAAAACGGCATATTTGAAATTATTGTCGCTGTAATATTGACAACAATAATAGTAAAGTCTTTGAAAAAAGTGTATAATAAATAGTGTATAATAAATAAAGATTAAAAGCAGGCAATTGCCTGCTTAATTTTAAGAAGGTGATAATTTTGCTTTTAGCCTTTGATGTAGGGAACACAAATATCGTAATGGGCATTTATAAAGGAAAAAAGCTTTTGCATTCTTTTAGAATATCTACTGATAGAGGCAAAACCTCTGATGAATATGGGATGTTGATAAATCAGCTGTTTGAATACAATGGATTAAAACTTAAAGATGTAGATGCGGTGATAATTTCTTCTGTTGTGCCACCTATTATACACACACTTGAATCAATGACTGTAAAATATTGCAATACCAAGCCTTTAATTGTAGGACCTGGGATAAAGACGGGAATAAATATAAAATACGATAATCCCAAAGAAGTAGGGGCCGATAGAATTGTAAATGCGGTTGCTGCTTATGAGATATACGGCGGGCCAGTTATAGTAATAGATTTTGGTACAGCTACTACTTTTTGTGCAATATCTAAAAATTGCGAATACTTAGGTGGAATAATTGCACCAGGTTTAGCAATATCTGCTGATGCGCTTTTTCAGAGGACTGCTAAGCTTCCAAAGATTGATTTGACGAAGCCTAAAACTGTAATTTGCAAAAACACAGTGGCCAGCATGCAATCAGGGATTATATATGGACATGTAGGCATGGTAGACTATATTGTGTGCAGAATGAAGGAAGAATTTGCTCCCGATGCGTATGTAGTGGCAACAGGTGGCTTTGCAAAGATGATCGCAGAGGAGTCTAAAACTATAAACACAGTAAATGACATGCTTACTTTAGAGGGTTTAAGGATAATATATGAGAGGAATATAGACTGATTCCTCTCATTTTATTTTTCTAATCTTTGCAATGATATAAAGGGTTATAGGGAAAAACACTTCAAACCAAAAAGCCTCAAACGGGAAATACCTCTGTATGTACGTGTATAATCCGTCCAAACTTTCGGATACATTTTGTGCTAAGGGTATTAAAAGGGTTGCAAGAGGTAAAAGGATAAATCGGTAGTCTACAGAATTTATTGTTTCTGCCAGTCCTTTAGCAAACAAATATGTGAATATGACTATTTTTAAGTAAATGCCCATGATCCACAAAGCCATGACGAGCGAGTCAAATCTCTGTATGTAATCGCTTATTCGCATATTTCTCACCATTTCCAAAGCTGTAAATTGGAAATTTGATGCAGTCTTTGCGCCGAATATTCCTATTGCCAACACTCCTAAAATCAAGCTGAAAGCCAATATTCCATGGCTTATTATACTGCCTTTTAAAGCTTTTTGTTTTTCTGAAATGTGAGGAAATATCAGTAGTATTATCACACTTTCAAGTGTAAAAGAAAGAATAGGTATCGCTCCTATTATAGGCGGCTTTATGCCATTTTCAAGTATTGGAAGAAAATTAGACATGTCTACTTTTGGAATTGAAAGGGTGATTACAAAAGCTAAAAGCAGCATTCCAAAAGGAAAGAGCATTTCATTCAATTTTACAATTGCTAAAAATCCCTTTGATACTGTATACATAACCGCTATCATTAAAACAATGTAAAATACTATTGAAGGAGTATGAGGCATAAAGGCATTTGCAATTATTTCTATAAGTTCTCTCATGACTAAAGAAATGCCATGTAAAAGAAAGAGTAAGTAGAGTATGGCTATTATCTTTCCTATAAACTTTCCAGCTATTTTATCCACATAGGAAAACAAAGTGTTTTCCTTAAAAAGCATCGCCAGCTTGTAATAAAACACAAAAATGGCGACAGATATTACAAATGCTATTAACACTGAAATCCATGAGTCTTGTTTTGCTGCTAAAGCGACGTAAGAAGGCAAAAAAACGTCCGCCGTTGATAATACAGTTGTAACTAACAGAAAGATTAGCTGCTTTGTAGATATTTTTTTCTCTGATGTCCTTTCCAGTTGTTCCGTTCTTTTAAACATATCCGACTCCCAAACGCATTTTTTTTATTATGTGTACAAAAATAAGATAATATTCTAAAAAAAACTTGGGATAATAATATCTGGGAGGTGAGTAAGATGCCTCATAAGGCTGCTAACCCGGAATATATAAGACAAAATTATCAATATATGATGCTTTCTAAAGATTTGGAGGAAAATATATATATTTTTCAAGTACTTTTAAAAGAAAGCAGTGATGTGGTTTTTAGAGAGTTTAATATAGGTGACAAAAAGGTAAAAGGTTTTTTGATGTACATAGATGGGATGATAGATAAATTTGTTATTGACAGAAATGTTTTAAGACCCATGATGATTGAAGCAAGAAAACTTGATGAAGTAACATATACAAAAAAGCAATTTTTTGATTACATGAAAGATTATTTTATAACTGCTTGTGATGTAAAAGAAAAAGATAAAATTGGGGATATTTTAGACGGCATATTAGAGGGAGATACTGCTGTTATAATTGACGGAATAGACAAATCGATGGTAATATCTACAAAAGGTTGGGAAGGAAGAAATATAAGTGAATCCACGACAGAATCCTATGTAAGAGGTCCTAAAGAGGCTTTTGTAGAAACTTTAAGAATAAACACTTCTATGTTGAGAAGAAGAATAAAACATCCTGATTTTGTAATTGAAAATCTAAAGATTGGAAAGTATTCTAAAACAGATGTATCTATTGCCTATGTAAAAAGCATTGCTGATGATACAGTGGTACAAGAGGTCAAAAAACGACTTAAAAAAGTGCAAATTGATGGAGTCATTGACAGCGGTTATTTGGAGGAATTTATAGAAGACAATCCCTTTTCGCCTTTCCCACAAATTGCTCATTCTGAAAAGCCAGACAAAGTAAGTGCAGAAATTTTAGAAGGGAAAGTAGCAATATTGGTAGATGGTTCACCTTTTGTACTTACAGTTCCTGTAATATTTGCACAATTTTTTCAAGCCGGGGAAGATTATTATGAGAGATATTTTTTAGCTTCAGCTCTTAGAGTTTTGAGGATTATAGCTATGCTGACGGCTTTGTTATTTCCTTCAATATACATCGCAGAGACTACTTTTCATCAGGAAATGATACCGACGCAACTGGCTATTTCTGTAGCTGCACAGAGGGAGGGAGTACCTTTTCCTGCCCTTTTAGAGGCTTTATTCATGGAAGTCACTTTTGAAATACTTAGAGAAGCAGGAATTAGGCTTCCTATGCAAGTAGGTCAGGCTGTGAGCATTGTTGGAGGTCTTGTAATAGGACAAGCAGCTGTGCAAGCAGGACTTGTATCGCCTGCAATGGTTATTGTGGTGGCATTGACGGGAATAGCTTCCTTTGCAATTCCAGCTTTTAATATAGCTATAACTTTTAGGCTTTTAAGATTTATCATAATGATTGCGGCAGGCACACTTGGATTTTTTGGGATAATCATGGTTGTTATGATGATACTTGCTCATATGGCATCATTGGAGTCTTTTGGAGTTCCATATCTTTCACCTTTGACTCCAAGTAGAGCACAAGAATTAAGCGATGTGTTGATAAGAGTGCCATGGTGGGCAAAGATATTAAGACCTCGAACTATACAGAGAAAAAATATTGTAAGGCAGGAGGATACGAGAGGATAACATGAAAAGATTTATAATATTAATTTTGACAATTACCATTTTACTGACGGGTTGCTGGGACAAGAGAGAAATAAATCAATTGGCATTTGTCCAGGGATTAGGTATTGAAAGAGGCAAAGACGACATGATACATATCATTGTAGAAATTTTAAAACCGGGCCTTCTTACAGCAGGTGGAGGTGGTGCCGGAGGTACAGGGGGAGGAAGTGCAGCTGGCAAACCTTATGCTGTTTTCCAGGCCAGTGGTGTAGATTTTGCGAAAGCATTTTCTAACTTAAATAACGAATTGCCAAGGTCTCTTTTTCTGCAGTATAACGAAATAATATTTTTGGAGGAAAAGTTTGCAACGTCTGGTATTTACCAAACTTTAGATTTTATGACAAGAAATCCGGAATTCAGGAGAACTGCCTATATATTAGTAGTAACGGGAGGAAGTTTAGAAGAGCTTTTTGATCTGCCAAGTTCCAGTGAGCTTGAAAGATATCCTTACAAAGAAGTGCTGGGAATAATAGCAAACCAACGAAATACTTCTTCTTCCTATGTATGCGATTTAAATGAGTTTATTGAGACGTTGGAAATTCCCCAAAAGGCGCCTATAACAGGGCGACTGGAGATAGTGAAAAAAGACGGCAAAGCGACAGGATTGAGAATGGTAGGGTCTGCTGTTTTTAACAAGGACAAGTTAGTGGGATTTTTAGAGGAGCAAGACACAAAGGCTGTCATGGTTTTAATGAACAAATTAAAAAGAAGTACATTGACGTTAGACAAGGGATTAAAAGGTGAAAAGGCACATATTTCTCTTGTAGTTACTAAGGCTCACACTGACATTATTCCTAAAGTCCAAGACAAAGATATTTCTTTTGATATAAAAGTCAATATAGAGGCTTATATGAATGAACAAGAGACAAAGTATGACTTGACAGAACCTCAAAATCTTGAAAAACTTCAGCTTTTAATAAATGACAAAATAAAGCAGGCAATAAATCGTGCACTTTTTATACTTCAAAAGAAATATAACGCTGATGTAGTAGGATTTATAAATATCCTTCATCAAAGAAAGCCTAAAGAGTGGAAAAAAGTTCAGCAAGATTGGGATAAAATTTATCCTGATGTAAAGTTTAATGTGACAGTAAAATCAATAGTAAGAAGGACAGGTCTATCTTCAAAGCCTATACTCCCGAGGTGATTTTATGATCAAAATACTTGCTCTTACATTGATTTTTATGATTATCTCATTGGTTGAGGTACCAGGTCTTGTAAGACAAAAAAAGATTAAAGAAGTCATTGTGATTTTTGCCTTTCTTATTATCGGGTACATATTAAACTTGCTCTACCTTTTAAATATACAAATTACCCCTACTAATAAAATAGTTCAATCTTTATTAAAACCAATTGAAAAATTTTGGGGACAATAATCCAGAAAAAGTATTTTATCGGTTAGTTGTATAATTAAATGCAACAGATAAAAAAATAGAAACCATAGTGAAAATCGTGTATGATATAGGTGTCAACTAAACATCATACAAGGAGGATTTTCACTATGGTTCATAATAATTGTACCACAAAAAAGCGTTCTTTTAAACATTTAAGTAGCTATGAACGAGGAGAAATCTATGCATTACTCAAGGAAGGAAGGAGCATTCGGTATATTGCTAAAAAACTTAATCGATCTCCAAGTACTATAAGCCGTGAAATTAAACGTGGAACTACTACACAACTTAGAAGTGATTTGTCTTCTTATACAAGCTATTTTCCTGAAACTGGTCAGGCTGTCTACGAAAAAAATCGTTCAAATTGTGGAGCTAAATTTAAAGCAGCTAAAGCAGAAGATTTTTTGAAATATGCTGAAAATAAAATATTAAATGAAAAATGGTCACCAGACGCAGTTGTAGGTTATTGTAAGAAGGACCCAAGTTGGAATAATAAAACCATTGTTTGTACTAAAACACTCTACAACTATATAGATAGAGGATTATTAAAAGTTAAAAACATTGATTTACCTTTAAAACTACGCTTAAAACCAAGGAAGAAACAAAACCGTAAAAATAAACGTATTATGGGTAAAAGTATTGATTTTAGGCCTAAAGAAGTTGAAAGCCGCGAAGTTTTTGGACATTGGGAAATAGATACGTTAATTGGCAAGAAGTCTAATGACAAGGTCCTTTTAACATTAATAGAGCGTAAGACTCGCCATGAAATAATATTACTATTGGATACAAAAGACAGTAAATCTGTTAAAGATGCACTATCAAAATTAAAAGATATGTTTGGTGACAATTTAAGCAAGGTCTTTAAAACAATAACATCTGATAATGGTACAGAGTTTAGTGATTTAGAAAGTGCTCTTTTAGAATATGGCGTAGAAGTATATTATACACATCCATATTCATCTTGGGAAAGAGGTACAAATGAACGACATAATGGTCTTATACGACGTTTTATCCCTAAAGGAAAAAGTATTAGAGATTTATCTATAGATACGATAAAGAGAGTAGAAAATTGGCTTAATAACCTTCCACGAAAATTGTTAAATTATAAAACACCTAAAGAATGCTTTTATGAGGAACTGGCAAAAATTTGTTAAGCCCATCTCTTATAAAGTATAGAGCTCGTTCGTGATTTGTCAAGGGGCAGGCTTCGCCTGACTTAAACCCTTGACAAATCACGACCTTCGCTCAATTTGTTAACTAAGATGGGCTTAAGGTTATATATGATTTGTTCCAAATCCTATATCTACATGATTTTCATTAGGTGTTGCATTTAATATTGCAATTTATAAAAGTATTTTATCTGGATTATTTTTCTTTTTGGTATTGAAATTTATTTAAAAAAGTATTAAAATTGTAATTAATGTGAGCACAAAATGTGCACACGGGAGGTTGTGCAAATGAAATTTATTAAAATTGGTGATAAGACTATAAATTTAGAGAAATTACACGGCATAATAGATAAAATAATTGAAATGAGACAAAATGGTCTTTCACAGCAAGAGGTTGCCTCTCGCTTTAAAGTTGACAGAAGTTTTGTCTCGAGACTAGAAAGTTTAGGTGAGGTTAGAAAAGGAGGAAATATTGCTGTAGTAGGTTTTCCTATAAAAAATAAAGAGGAATTGGAAGAGCTTTTAAGAGAGTGGGGAGTTAATTTTACACTTCTTTTGTCTGAGAAAGAGAGATTGAGCTTGGCTGAAAACATGAGTGGTGTGGAGCTTTTTAACATGGTAATGGACTTGATTGCTAAAATTCAATCTCACGACGTGATAATATTTTTAGGTTCAGACAAAAGGAGCCAATTGGTAGAAGCTATATTTGACAGAGATATCATAACTATAAATATTGGACATTCTCCTTTGACAGAAGATGTATATGTTGACCCTGAAGTAGTAAAAGAGATATTGAATTCATTGAAAGGGTGAAAATATGAAGAGGGTTGTAAGTATAAGCATAGGTTCTTCCAGAAGAAATAAAACAACAGAGGTAGAGATTTTAGGAGAAAAATTTATAATAGAAAGAATAGGAACTGATGGGGACTTGAAAAAAGCCATAGAACTTATTAAAGAGTTGGATGGAAAAGTTGACGCTTTTGGAATGGGAGGAATAGATTTATACCTTTCAGCAGGCAATAAAAGATATATCATAAAAGATGCATTGCCGTTAAAAAATGCAGCAAAGATTACGCCAATTGTGGACGGCTCGGGGCTTAAAAATACACTTGAAAGAAAAGTAATAAAATACATACAGAAAAAAGGAATAGTTGATTTAAAAGGGAAAAAAGTGCTTATGACAAGTGTTATGGACAGGTTTGGCATGGCACAAGCTTTTTATGAAGAGGGTGCACGACTTATTATAGGGGATTTGATGTTTGCTTTGAATATCCCTATACCCTTGCATTCCTTAAAGGTTGTGTATTTTCTTTCTTTTATCATTGTGCCGATTGTGGTACGTCTTCCCTTTGAAATGATTTATCCCACAGGAGACAAGCAATTGAAAATAGATAGTAAAAAATATGAAAGATTTTATAAAGAAGCAGACATAATTGCAGGGGATTTTCTTTTTATCAAAAAATACATGCCAGAAAGGCTTGATGGAAAGATAATAGTGACTAACACAGTTACACAGGAAGATGTAGATATGATGAAGGAGAGGGGGGTAAAAATACTAATTACTACTACTCCGAATATAGGTGGTAGGTCTTTTGGAACAAACGTGATGGAAGGAGTTCTTGTGGCAATAGCAGGGAAAAAGCAAGAAGAAATGACACCACAAGACTACGATGAACTTTTAAATAAAATAGGTTTTGAACCTAGAATAGAATATTTACAGTAATAGGGAGGTAATTTCTATGCATAAATTTGCTTTTATAATACATCCTATAGAATACGAAGATGTAAGCCGCAAATTTAAAATAATGGAGAGGCTTCCGAGAAGGGTTGTTGAAGGTTTCACAAGGCTTCTTCCGCCAATGAAAGTATCTGAGATAACGGGTGTTAAAAGTGAATATGCCGAAACAGAAGGTTGGTTTGTGGCTGTTCCCCTTATATCTGAACAAATGTTAAAGTTGCCTGAAGACTATGTTCTTAACAAGATAATAAAAGCAGTAAAAATTGCAGAAAATTTGGGGGCAGAAATTGTTGGCTTAGGTGCCATGACATCTGTTGTGGGAGATGCAGGAATAACAATTGCTAAAAATTCAAACATTGCTGTAACTACTGGTAACAGCTACACAGTTGCTACAGCAATAGAGGGTGCGGTAAAAGCCGCTGAAATGATGGGAAAAGATGTAAGAGATTCCCATGTAGTAGTGATAGGAGCCACAGGTTCAATAGGGAAAGTTTGTGCTGAAGTTTTGTCAAGAGATGCTAAATATATGACTCTTGTGGCAAGAAACAAAGAAAAGTTGCAAGATTTTAGAGATTATCTTCTAACAAAGACTGGCATGTCTATCCATATCACTTCAGACGTAAAAGAGGCTTTAGAAGATGCGGATATAATAATTACTGTCACTAGTGCTGTGGATACAGTGATAAAGCCTGAATATTTAAAACCAGGGGCTGTTGTGTGTGATGTGGCAAGACCAAGGGATGTGTCAAAAGAAGTTGCTGATAAGAGAGATGACGTTTTGGTCATAGAAGGCGGGGT
Source organism: Thermoanaerobacter kivui (assembly GCF_000763575.1). Taxonomy (NCBI): domain Bacteria; kingdom Bacillati; phylum Bacillota; class Clostridia; order Thermoanaerobacterales; family Thermoanaerobacteraceae; genus Thermoanaerobacter; species Thermoanaerobacter kivui. The sequence goes on along the minus strand of NZ_CP009170.1, from coordinate 2,024,388 downwards.
TGTTGAAGTTCCTGGGGATGTGGATTTTCACTTTAATTTTGGTTTTCCTCCCAAAACAAGTTATGCTTGCATGGCAGAAACCATGATTCTTGCTATGGAAGGGCGAATTGAAAATTATTCTTTAGGGCGAGATTTGACTGTAGAACAAGTGGATGAGATATCAAAACTTGCTAAAAAGCATGGGTTTAAATTAGCGGGATTTAGGAGTTTCGAGCGAGAAGTTACAATGGAAAAGATAGAATCTGTGAGAAAAAACGCCAAAAAGAAATTAAAAGAGTGGAAATTTGCATAATTTGAACTTGACTTTATATGTTAACTGATTTATAATAACCCATATGGAAAATTACACAAGCACTGCTTAAGCAGTGCTTGTGTATTAATATTAACATAAAATTCACTGTGATTACATAAGAATAAAATACAATTTTCAATAATTTGATAAAGGAGAATAGTCTATGAGTAAGCCGGTAATTTTGACTTATGAGGGACTTAAAAAATTAGAAGAAGAACTAGAATATCTAAAGACTGTAAAAAGAGCAGAGGTGGCAGAAAAAATAAAACAAGCGAGAGCTTTTGGAGATTTAAGTGAAAACTCAGAATATGACGAAGCAAAAAATGAACAAGCATTTATAGAAGGTAGGATTGCTACCTTAGAAGCCATGCTTAAAAATGCAAAAGTGATTGACGAAGAAGACATAAAACTTGACCAGGTTAGCATTGGCTGTACTGTAAAAGTCTATGATGAATCTTATAATGAAGAAGTAGAGTATACGATTGTAGGTTCAGCAGAAGCAGATCCGATGAACAACAAAATATCTGACGAATCTCCTATAGGAAAAGCTTTATTAGGGAAAAAAGTGGGAGATGTTGTGTCTGTTGAAGTTCCTGCCGGAATCATCAATTTAAAAATATTAGAAATACGCAAATAAAGGGTGATGGAGGTATAATATGTCTAATTCAAATGATAACATTTTGAACAACACTGAGGACCTCAATGAACTTTTGCGAATTAGAAGGAATAAACTGGATATTTTAAAAAGTTTGGGGATAGAACCTTACGGAATAGATAGGTTTGAAAGAACTAATTTATCCTCTGACATTAAAAACGATTACGAAAAATTCGAAGGCAAAATAGTCACTCTTGCTGGAAGAATCATGTCTAAAAGGACACATGGAAAAGCTTCTTTTGCAGATATTCAAGACAGGGATGGTAGGATACAGATATACGTTAAGTATGATACTGTAGGAGAGAAAAATTACGAAGTTTTTAAGATTCTTGACATTGGCGATATAATAGGTGTTACTGGAGAAGTTTTTAAGTCTAAAACAGGAGAAATAACTATTCGAGTGACAGATTTTAAGCTTTTGGCTAAATCTCTCCAAATACTTCCAGAAAAATGGCATGGTTTGAAAGACCCTGATTTGCGATATAGGCAAAGATATACAGATTTAATAATAAATCCTGAAGTCAAAGAAGTATTTTTAAAGAGGACACAGATAATAAAAGCTATAAGGGAATTTCTTGACAACAGAGGATTTTTAGAAGTGGAAACTCCTATTCTTCACACAATAGCAGGAGGTGCTGCCGCAAGGCCTTTTATCACTCATCACAATGCTTTAGATATTGACATGTATTTAAGAATAGCGTTAGAACTTCACTTAAAAAGGCTTATCGTTGGAGGACTGGAAAAAGTCTATGAAATGGGCAGAGTATTTAGAAATGAAGGAATGGATATAAGGCACAATCCAGAATTTACTTTGTTGGAACTTTACGAAGCCTATACGGATTATTACGGTATGATGGAAATTACAGAACAATTATTTGCTTACGTTGCTCAAAAAGTCAATGGCAGCACCAAGATAATATATCAGGGGACAGAAATAGACTTAACTCCTCCGTGGAGAAGAATTACCATGGTGGATGCAATAAAAGAATATGTTGGTGTAGACTTTAATGAAGTAAAGACTGACGAAGAAGCGGTAGCTATAGCAAAGAAATTGAATCTTGAGACAAAAGAAGGAATGAAAAAGGGAGAAGTAATAGCACTTGTTTTCGACGAATTGGTAGAACAACATCTGATACAACCAGTGTTTATAATGGATTATCCGGTTGAGATTTCTCCTTTGGCTAAAAGAAAACACGACAATCCTCAATTTACCTCCAGATTTGAAGCTTTTATATACGGAAGAGAAGTGGCAAATGCTTTCTCTGAATTAAATGACCCCATAGACCAAAAAGAGAGATTTTTAGAACAATTAAAGCAGAGGGAAGCTGGAGACGAAGAAGCCCATATGATGGATGAAGATTTTATAAATGCTCTTGAGGTTGGTATGCCTCCAACGGGAGGATTGGGAATAGGAGTAGACAGGCTTGTCATGTTTATGACAGATGCTTATTCAATAAGGGATGTAATACTTTTCCCTACTATGAAACCTAAAAATGAATGAGTTTAAAAAGCAGTGGCAGGAATGCTTTTTTATAAATTTGATTTAAAAGGGAAGGCCTTTCGCTTTTTATAAGGTGTGGCTTTTTATCCATAAACGTAATATAATAGACTTGTTAACTTAAAAAGAAGGGGTATTGCATATGATAGATAAAGAAAAGATTAAAAAAGCTGTAAGAGACATACTTGAAGCTATAGGTGAAAACCCGGATAGGGAGGGCCTTTTAGAGACACCTGACAGAGTAGCTAGAATGTACGAGGAAATTTTTGCAGGGCTTCATACAGATGTAAAGGATGTTATAAAGTTTTTTCAGGAAGATGAGCATCAGGAAATAATCCTTGTAAAAGACATATCATTGTATTCTATGTGTGAACACCACCTTTTGCCGTTTATAGGAGTTGCCCATGTAGCATATTTGCCAAGGAAAGGTAGAATTTTAGGCCTTTCAAAATTGGCGCGCATTGTGGACATTTTAGCGAAAAGGCCACAGCTTCAAGAGAGGTTGACAAGCGAAATCGCAGATACCATAATGGAAGCAGTAAATCCTTTAGGTGTTGCTGTTGTCATTGAGGCAGAACATCTGTGTATGACAATGAGGGGCATTAAAAAACCTGGGGCTAAAACTGTCACTTCTGCTTTGAGAGGAGTATTTAGAACAGATCAAAAATCCAGAGCAGAAGTCATGTCTCTTATCAATTCTAAGAGATAGGGAGGAAGACTATGTTATTTAGGTGCAGAGACAAAAGTTTGGAAATTGGAAAGAGAACTTACATAATGGGAATTTTAAATATGACTCCCGATTCTTTTTCTGATGGTGGCAAGTACAACAATTTGGAGGAAGGAATAAAGAGAGCACTTCAAATGATAGAAGAAGGAGCAGATATAATAGACGTAGGGGGAGAGTCTACAAGACCAGGTCATACTCCTGTTGAGGAGGAAGAAGAGCTAAGAAGAGTAATACCTGTCATTGAGAGACTTTCTAAAATTTCCGATGTGATTATTTCTGTAGATACTATGAAATCAGGAGTGGCATTAAGAGCTTTAGAGGCAGGTGCCCACATAGTAAATGACGTATGGGGGCTTCAAAGAGACCCAAAGATGGCAGAAATAGTAGCAAAGTACAATGCCGGTGTAATAATGATGCATAACAGCAATGTAGCAGAATATGAGGATGTTGTAAAAGATATAATAAAATTTCTTGAAAAAAGCATAGAGATTGGAGAAAAAGCGGGAATTGACAGAAGTAATATGATTGTAGACCCAGGGATAGGTTTTGGAAAGACTTTAGACCACAACCTTGAAGTTATGAATAGGCTGGAAGAATTAAAGGTGTTGGGACTTCCTGTACTTCTTGGAACTTCTCGAAAGTCGATGATTGGCAAGGTTTTAAATCTCGATGTGGATGACAGAGTAGAAGGGACGGCTGCAACAGTTGCTGTTGGAATTGTAAAAGGTGTTGATATCGTCCGCGTTCACGATGTAAAGCAAATGTACAGAGTTGCTAAAATGACTGATGCGATGGTGAGAAAATGAATAAAGTATATTTATCCTTAGGTTCAAATTTGGGGGATAGAGAAGAGAATTTAAAAAAAGCGGTGTATGAATTATCCCGTTGGGAAGGCATAACGTTAAAAAAGCTTTCTCCCATATATGAGACAAAACCTGTGGGATATTTGGACCAAGGTATGTTTTTAAACATTGCTGCAGAAGTAGAGACGGATATTGAGCCTTATGATTTTTTGAAAGTCATAAACGAAATAGAAAAAAAGCTTAAAAGGGAAAGGATTATAAGATGGGGACCAAGAACTATTGACATTGATATATTGCTTTATGGTAATATTAGTCTAAGTAGCGAAATTTTGACTATTCCCCATCCGAGGATGTGGGAAAGGGCTTTTGTATTGATTCCTCTAAATGACATAAATCCAGCCATAAAAAAGGGAGATGTGTATATTTCTGATTTGATAGAGAAGTTACCGGATAAAGAAGGAGTTACGCGGTATAAAAAGGATTGGTATAAAGAGGTGTAAAAGATGAAGGTGACAAAAATATTCACTTTTGATAGTGCCCATAACCTTGTAAATTACAATGGAAAGTGTGAAGAACTTCACGGACATACTTATAAGCTTGAAGTGACAGTAGAAGGGAAGCCTGACGAAGAAGGGATGGTCATAGATTTTGTTAAATTGAAAGAAATAGTAAGTGAAAAAGTGATAAAAAGGCTTGACCATAAATATTTAAATGAGGTCTTTGAGTTTAACACTACTTGTGAAAACATTCTTTTGTGGATGTGGAATGAGTTAAAAGATGTGTTAACAGAGGACAGGTATCGTCTTTATAAATTAAAACTCTGGGAGACTTCTACAAGTTTTGCAGAAATCACTGAAGAAGATTTATAAAGGATGTTTTGATTAAAATGGTTATAAAAATCCTATTGTCTATGGAAAATTCATAAAAAGAATCAACAGATTTGAAGCTTATGTAGAGTTGAATGGGGAAAAGACTTTAGTACACGTGCCTAATACGGGAAGGTGTAAAGAGATATTTGTCCCGGGGGCAAACGTCATCCTTGAAGTAAGAGATAGGCAAGGCAGGAAAACACCTTATGAGTTGGCTTTTGCTTATAAGGGGAAAAGACTTATATCTATTGATTCACAAGTGCCTAATAAAGTGGTTTTAGAAAGCATAAAAATGGGGCTTATAGAGGAATTTAAGGGCTACCAAATTGTAGAAAAAGAAAAAACTTTTATGAACAGTAAGTTTGATATAAAGCTTACAAAAGAGGGAGAGATATGTTATTTAGAAGTCAAAGGAGTGACACTGGAAATAGAAGGTGTTGCAAAATTTCCTGATGCTCCTACAGAAAGAGGTAAAAAACACATAAAAGAGCTTGTAAAAGTAAAAGAATATGGTATGAGGGCAGCGGTGATTTTTTTAATCCAAATGGATGACATAAAATATTTTATCCCAAATGACGAGCAAGATCCGGAATTTGGGGGATTTTTAAGGGAGGCTGTTAATTTAGGGGTAGAAGCCTATGCTTATACTTGCAATGTAGGAGAAAATTATGTGTTTTTAAAGGACAGGGTGGAAGTGGTCTTATAGCCCTGTCCTTTTTATTTTTAGTCGGTATAGAATTTTACTAAGCCGTTAAATATAGCTTGAGCTACTTTATTTCTATAGTCTAAATCCCTCAAATGAGCATCATCAAGCCTCATATTTTCCATTGCAGGTACTACACCAATAGGTATTACATTTTCTTTATAATTATAGGATTTAGGACAAATACCAAGATTATCAAGTTGAAGTTTTTGAGACATGCACTCGTTTATGTATTTTGCAAGTTTTAGTGAGTTTTCATCACCATCGGAATAATACACCTTAAATCCACTTTCTTTTTTTAAAGAAGCTTCTGTAAATATATCTATAAATACTCCTTCTTCAAATTTTTCCAAATCTTTTTCTTGAAGGGATTTTTCCCATGAAAGTCTACTTTGTGCCCCACATGTAGTGAGTAAAAAGTGAAGTTTTTTTGCTATTGCCATCATTGGTATATGTTGAAGAAGTCCTGTGGGGCTTGTGTTTTTTTCACCAAATCCTGGATTTATCAATATTTTTTTATCTTTCAATATCTCTAATAGAGGTTTTCTGCTTATGTAGAGTTTAAATTTTGCTGGAATACCTTCAATAATTTCAATTTCGAAATCTGTTTGGAAGTCAAGTGCTATTTCTGCAACTATTTGTTGTTCTGTGGCTTTTATCTCTACATAAGAGATTATTCCATCCAAAACATTATATTTTCCTTCTGGCATGTTTAAAGGAGTATCCTCAAAAATGATTTGTATTGAGGTATTTTGTTGTTCTACATGATATGTTGGAACTTTTAATGAAAACTCAAATACAATAAGGCACTTATGAATTTTTATTGATTCATTGCTGGAAGTAGAATCAATTCGTAAATTTGTTAATTTATTTAACATTTTTATCCTCTCCAATTGTTAAAATTAGATTAAAAAAGATAAAGTGTGAGATAATTGTGATGAAATTGTGATATAATTGTAATGAAAGACAAATATATTTTACCACAACAAGAAAAAAATAAAAGATATTTACTAAAAATTTTATTATTACACTTTTTAGGATATTTGGAGGCAAATTTTATGTATGGAAAAATTCCAATAAAAACTCATATTATAACTGAAAAAGATGATATAGTAGAAGTTGTGCACAATTACACAAAAGATATACGAGAGCCGGGAGATTTAATATCAATTGCAGAAAGCGTTGTGGCTATAACACAAGGGAGAGCATATCTTCCTGAAAATATAAAGCCGGGGTTTCTTGCAAAGATACTGTGTAGGTTTACCGACAGGAATGGCAGTCTCACTTCTCCTCAAGCAATGCAATGTGCTATCAACGAAGTGGGTTGGTTTAGGATTTTGATTGCTTCTATTATAGGAGGGTTAGGCAAGTTATTGGGTAGAAAAGGGTGGTTTTTTATTATCGCTGGCAGAAAAGTCGCTTTAATTGACGACGTTGCAGGGACAATGCCTCCTTATCATAGATACATAGTTTTGGGACCTAAAGACCCTGATGTAGTTTGTGAGAAGATAAAACAAAAAACAGGAGTTGATGCAGCTATAATAGATGCAAATGATTTGCGCCGTGCTGATTGTATTGGCGCATCAAAAGGGGTTGATAAAAAATATGTAGAAAGCCTATTTATCGACAACCCATCAGGCAATGCTGAGCAGCAAACTCCTATTGTAGTTATAAAAAATTACAAGTATATAAATAATTGATGCGTTTTTTTATTTTTGCCAACATGTGTTATAATGAAGTTGTAAACATTTTTAATGGGGGAGCTTTAATGGGAAAGATCAAGTTAGAGGATTTTACGAAATTTAAATTTTTGTCAGGTTTAAAATATTCTCCAAGTGGAGGATATGCAGGTTTCGCAGTACATAGGATGGATATGGAAGAAAATAAATATTTTTCAAATCTATGGCTTTTAGAAGTAAAAAGTGGCCGGTATTTTCAACTTACCTCTTTTAATGAAGAGACTGATTTTGTGTGATTAGATGATGAGAATTGAAAAAGTATATCTAACTGGATATCGGATTTTGGAACTACGTACATAGACTACTATTTTAATGGTGAAAATCACGAACTTTCAAGAAGCGGTAAACCCAAACACAGAATAAGAAGGCTTAAAAGAGATTGCATTTGAAGTAAAATAGCACTCTACAGTCAAGGTAGGGTGCTATTTGACATTTTATTAAGCTAATAAAGCGGCGACTACACCAACTAAAAAAATTCCGTCAAATATGCCCGCTCCTCCTATACTTATGGCATGAGAGTTTAGGTCTTTAAAATGGGGCAAATTTAAAAGGTCTGCTCCGATTAATGTACCTAAAACCCCTGAAATGTATGCTACAGGAGCTGCATTACTAGGAGATAAGAGGATCGCAGCGGCAGCTGCCACAAGAGGTGGTATAAAGGCAGGAAGGGTAATACCTACTCCTGGCACAGGTTTAGCTAGTGCTTTTGCTACAATTGTAACTATTATAGTAGCTATTATAGTTGGGAGTAGTGGTGCCCTCGGCAAAAGGTACAAACTGAGAATAACGGGAACTATAGCTCCTCCCACGTTTACAGCAATTATTTGTTCTTGCACTCGTGGGGGATAGTAAAAAAGGAATGGGGAAAAATACCGCTCTTCTTCATGGACAATAATTTTTTTTCGAGATATAGGAATGTTGATCACACTTCCTATTAAAGATAAACTAAAAACAAAAACTGCCATTTGGGGAGATAATCCCAATTTTGCAAAAGAAAAAGTTGTTGCCTGCACAAAAAATGTAAATATCAAAAAAGGAAACAACAATATTAGGGAAAGTATCCAAATTAAAGGCATTACAAAAACCTCCTTAAATATTTGCTACTATATTGTTATAATATCATAAAAGTGATGGTCATATCCATTACTTTATAAAAATTCTTTTGTTTTTTGGGAAAAAGGAATATAATATATTTGTCAAAATTTATTCGACGAGGTGAAGCAATGATAACAAAAGAGATGATAGATAGAATAAATTTCCTTTATCACAAATCACAAACAGAAGGACTGACTGAAGAAGAGAAGGAAGAGCAGAAGAGGTTAAGGCAAGAATATGTTAAGGAAATACGGGAAAGGGTTAAAAGAGAGTTGGATAGTATTAAATATGCTGAAAATAGTTGCAACCATTGTGGACATGACCATAATCACCATCATCACCACCACAGACATTAAAGATAAAGGAGAGATGAAAAATGTATGAAGTAACAAAGGGGAAAGTGAAAGACGACATTCCAGAATATATCACTTTAGAAGAGGCACTTACTTTGAACAAAAATCAAGTCAGAGAAAATTACAAAGAATACATAAATTCAGTGTTTGTCTCTATGCTTTCAATGCTTCAGTTTGATAAACTTTTTGTAAGAGCTAAGGGAGTTTCAGTATGGGACAATGAAGGAAATGAGTATTATGATTTTTTAGGAGGATATGGTGCTTTAAATTTGGGGCATAACCCTGATGAAGTCATTGAAGCTGTAGAAAAAGTAAAATATATGCCTAATATATTGCAGGCTTCTATAGGAAATTTACCAGGAGTTCTTGCTCACAACCTTGCCATGATAACTCCAGGAAATCTTAAAAGGAGTTTTTTCTGTAACAGTGGAGCCGAGGCAGTGGAAGGAGCTTTAAAGCTTGCCAAAATTGCTTCAGGGAAACACAAAATAGTTTACTGTCACAATTCCTTTCATGGCAAATCCATGGGAGCACTTTCAGTGACGGGAAGAGAAAAGTATCAAAGGTATTTTAAACCTCTTGTACCTGATACTATACCTATTCCTTTTGGAGATGATAAAGCATTAGAAGAAGTGCTTAAAAATAGGGATGTTGCTGCATTTATAGTAGAGCCTATACAAGGGGAAGGAGGAGTTATTGTTCCACCTGAAGGTTATTTAAAAAAGGTAAGGGAATTGTGCACTAAGTACGATGCGTATTTAATTTTAGATGAAGTTCAGACTGGCTTTGGAAGAACAGGAAAGATGTTTGCTTGTGAGTACGAAGGAGTAGTTCCTGATATAATGTGCCTTGCTAAGTCTTTGGGCGGAGGAGTCATGCCTATAGGTGCTTATATAACCACAGAAGAAATATGGCAAAAAGCTTATGGGACTATGGAAAAAGCTCTTTTACATACTTCTACTTTTGGCGGTAATACCTATGCTTGTGCAGCTGCGATTGCTTCAATACAAGCTATTATAGAGAAAAAGCTTCCTGATGCTGCAAAAGAAAAAGGTGAATACTTTTTAGGTCGACTGAAAGAATTAAAAGAAAAACATCCAAAACTTATAAAAGATGTTAGAGGAAAGGGGCTTTTAATAGGAATAGAGTTTAATCAACCAGAAGGTGGACTTCTTGACAAGATTTCTGGAGGAGCTATTTCAAAGCTTTCAAGTGAATACCTCGGCTCTTTAATTGCTGGAGAGCTTCAAAATAAACACAGAATTATAACGGCTTACACTTTGAATAACCCAAATGTAATAAGATTAGAGCCACCTTTAATTGTGACAAAAGAACAAATTGACAAAGTTGTAGATGCTTTAGATGAAATTCTCACAAGAAATAGTAGCTTCTTAGGGATTACTGTCTCGGGAGCAAAAACTGTTTTAGGATCGTTATTTAAAAGGCAGTAAATTGAAAGAGGTGAATTAACTTTGAGAGAATTGTTTGAAAAAGGAATAACTTTTGAGGAATTTGTAAGAGAATCGGAGGAGAACATTGCTAAAAGAATAAAAGAGAGATATGAAAAGACAGTCTTAGATGAAGACTTGATAGTGAAAATAAAATTTAAAGATGAGATAAATATTTTGGCATTTGCTGAGAGTTGGTGTCCTGATTCTCAAGTTAATGTGCCTATAGTTGCAAAAATCGCAAGTTATAATAAAAATTTTAAACTGAGAATTTTAAAAAGAGAAGGTAACGAAGAGCACATGAAACCTTATTATATAGATGGTAAAGCTAAAATACCCACTTTTGTATTTATGAATAAAGATTTTAAAGAAATTGGTCATTGGATTGAAAGACCTGAAATAGTAAAAGAACTTGCAAAAAGTGGAGAAGGAGAGTGGAAAAGAGATTATCTTAAAGGGAAATATGATAAAAACATAATTGAGGAAATTGTTAATATTTTGTCCCGGTAATTGTGCCGGGTTTTTTAAATTCGTTTAATTTATTAAGCTTTTAAACGAAAATTAATAGTAAAGGGAGATAATAAAGTTAATCGGATAGTTTTGGAGGTTGCAGAATCCACAATAAAATGTATAATTTAATAAGTAACATACAAAATATTGTGGTTTTACATAAGAGGAGGAATTTCCTGTGAAAATTACTGAGAATGCGAGGAAGGTTCTGGAGAGAAGGTATTTAGCTAAAGATGAAAATGGCAAGCCTATTGAGACAGTTGAGGAAATGTTTGAAAGGGTTGCAAAGACTATTGCTGAAGTGGACCTTATATATGATAAAAAAGCAGATGTAGAGGCTTTAAAACAAAGGTTTTACGATATGATGACAAACCTCGATTTTTTGCCGAATTCCCCTACATTGATGAACGCAGGTAGGCCTTTAGGGCAGTTGTCAGCATGTTTTGTTCTTCCTGTGGGAGATTCTATGGAAGAGATTTTTGATGCGGTAAAGTACGCGGCAATTATTCACAAAAGTGGTGGGGGTACAGGATTTAGCTTTTCCAGATTAAGACCTAAAGGAGCTACAGTTAGGTCTACTGGAGGAGTTGCCTCTGGTCCTGTTAGTTTCATGAAAGTTTTTAATGCAGCAACAGAGGCGGTAAGACAGGGTGGAACACGACGTGGGGCAAACATGGGGATTTTGCGTGTTGACCACCCTGATATATTGGAATTTATCCAGTGTAAAAAAGATAATAACGAGATAACAAACTTTAATATAAGTGTGGCTATTACAGAAGAGTTTATGAAAGCTGTTGAGGAAGATAGGGAATACGATCTAATAGATCCTCACACTAACAAGGTTGTAAACAGATTAAGAGCAAGAGAGGTCTTTGACCTCATTGTAGAAATGGCTTGGCGAAATGGGGAACCGGGTATTGTATTTTTAGATAGAATAAACGAGAAAAATCCTACCCCTGAAGTTGGAGAGATTGAATCTACCAATCCCTGTGGCGAACAACCACTTTTGCCATATGAATCCTGTAATTTAGGTTCAATTAATCTTGAAAATATGTTAAAAAAAGTAGAGGATAGGTACGTAATAGATTATGACAAACTTAAAGAAACGGTATATGATGCTGTCCATTTTTTGGACAATGTAATAGATGCTAATAAATATCCTCTTCCACAAATTGAAGAAATGACAAAAGGAACTCGGAAAATAGGGCTTGGCGTAATGGGTTTTGCTAACATGCTCTTGAGACTTGGTATACCTTATGATTCCGATGAGGCTATAGAGCTGGGAGAGGAATTGATGGAGTTTATTGATGAAACTTCTAAGGAAGCCTCGATTAAGTTAGCAGAAAAGAGAGGAACTTTTGGGTTTTATGACAAGAGTATTTACAAAAAAATGGGCATAAAAATTAGAAATGCTACGACTACTACTATTGCTCCAACTGGTACCATATCAATCATTGCTGGCACTTCCAGTGGGATAGAGCCTATATTCGCTATAGCTATGACGCGAAATGTCATGGATAATACAGAGCTTGTGGAAGTAAATCCTGTATTTAAAGAAGTTGCTATTGAAAGAGGATTTTATTCAGAAGAGCTAATGAAAGAAATTGCTCAAAAAGGAAGTCTAAAAGATATAAAGGGTATACTAGAAGATGTCAAAAGAGTCTTTGTGATAGCCCATGATATTGATCCAGAATGGCATGTCAAAATGCAGGCAGCTTTTCAAAAACATGTTGACAATGCTGTATCTAAGACGGTTAACTTTAGACATGATGCGACAGTAGATGATGTAAGAAAGGTATATCTTCTCGCGTATAAATTAGGTTGCAAAGGCGTTACCATATACAGAGATGGCAGTCGTGAGTCACAGGTTTTGAATTTAGGTATAAAAGAGAAAAAAGAAGAAGCAAAAGCAAATGAAAATCCTTCAAAAAAAGAGCCATTAAGACCAAGACCTAGACCTCCTGTAACAAGAGGAATAACTGAAAAAGTTAGAATAGGCTGTGGTAATCTTTATATAACAGTTAACTATGATGACCAAGGTATATGTGAAGTATTTACAAATCTTGGAAGAGCAGGAGGATGCCCTTCACAGTCAGAAGCTACTAGTAGACTTATATCTATAGCATTACGATCAGGTATTGATGCAAAAACAATTGTGGAACAGTTAAAAGGAATAAGATGTCATTCTACCTTAAGACAGATGGCTACAAACAAAGAAATAAAAGTATTGTCTTGTCCTGATGCTATTGGCAAGGTTATTGAAAAAGTGATGAAAATCCGAGTGGAAGAGGAACAACAATTTGCACCTATTGATATACCTATATATGAAAATAATCACAATAACGATGAAGATGACCCTAAAGAAGAGGTTGTTTTAAGTGAAGTTGACCTATTAGACGAAGAAAGATTTTGTCCTGAATGTGGAAGTCCAATAGAGCATGAAGGCGGTTGTGTTGTATGTAAAAACTGTGGCTATTCAAAATGCGGTTAATACTTTATTAAAAACCTTCTGCGGCGATTGCTGCAGAAGGTTTTTAAATATTTAAAAGAAATTACAAAATTCGACATATTATGATGGAGATTTGTGGTATAATTACTTTTATCATAAGAAGTAGTAAATTTAATAAACATTTGTCATCTTAAGAAGGATTTTTGACTTAAATGTAGAATATTAATTTGATTGTAAAAAATGAGGGGATTAGTATGGGGAAGTATAGGGAACAGGTTTTTAATGTAACGTTGATTACAGTAGGAACTGTATTATTTGTAGGGGCGCTTTATTGCTGTGGGGTTGGAATAGATTGGAAAATTTTTTTAATATTGTTTGCTTTTGCAATAATCCTTGACAATCTTGGCATAATGTATACGGATATAAAATTATCTTTAAGCCCTACTATAGGCATGGCTACTTTTTTAATTTTTGGAACGGTTGCGGCAGCAATGCTTATGGTATCATCAGTAATGTTTGACACTATTGTAATTAGAAAGAAAATTAAAAATGGCCTTTTAAATGGTGCGATGTTTTCAATTGCATATTTGATACCAGGATGGTTTTATGAGTTTATAGGAGGAAAGACAGGAGTAATATCTTTTTCTCAAGTCAAATATATCCTAAGTTATGTTATAATGAGTTTTCTTTTAAACAATTTTATATTATACTATGCTTTAAAGGCACAAGGCAAAATTTTATTTAAGGAGTATTGGAATGAAAGTGTCCTTTTAGAGCTGGGAACCTACATAGTAATGTTTCCCGCAGCTATATTACTTGCATATATTTATTTTAAACACAGTTTAATATTTTTTGTGTTATCTTTAACTCCTTTGATATTTATAGCGTATGTTTTTAGAATGGTTAGAGATTTGATTAAAGCGAACAAGAGGCTTAACGCCATATACGAAATGGTTAAAGTAATAAATTCAAAACTGGAATTAAATCAGATTTTAGATGCTATTATAGAAGTTATTTCTCAAGTTGTTTCTATATCTGCAGCGGCTATATATCTGGTGGATTCAAATGGGATTGCTATTTTGGCAAAATCTGTTAGTAGTAAAGAGTCTAAGGAAGTATTTAAGGAAAACTATTTTAAAGATGAAGGCATTGTTGGTAAATGTATATCTCTGAATAAAACAATAGCAATTAGAGATTTAAAACAGGACAAAAGGTTTTCAAGTGAAAAGTTTTTAAATGACTACGGAAGCGTTATGGTAGCTCCTTTAAGGTTTTCAGGTTCTGTCATTGGATGTTTAATGATATTGCATGTAGAAACAAATGTATTTGATGATGATTCTGTGAAGATTGTAGAAACAATTGTAGACCAAGCTTCTGTTGCTATAACAAATGCTAAACGCTATTATGAAGTGAGTAAAAAATCTATTACTGACCCTTTGACAAAGACTTACAATAGAAGGTATTTTAATGATGCTTTAACAGAGAGTATTATGAGGTCGGATGAAACCAGCGAACCTGTCAGTCTTATAATGTTTGACTTGGACAATTTTAAATTGATAAACGACACTTCCGGTCATTTAATTGGCGATGAAGTGCTCAAAGAAGTTGCACTGCGCATCAAAAACAATGTAAGAAGTGATGATATTGTAGCTCGATTTGGTGGAGAAGAATTCGCCGTGATTTTGCCAAAACTTACTGCTGAGCAGGCGTATATGATTGCAGAGAGAATAAGAAATGAAGTGTCATCAAAGCCAATTAAGACAAGCAAAGGAGATATATATGTAACCATATCCGGAGGAGTAGCTGATTACCCCGAAAAAGCTGATTCTGCAGAAAAACTTATAAGCCATGCGGATAGAGCTTTGTATGCAGGTGGTAAAAGTAAAGGAAGAAACAGAATTGCAATATATGAGGTGTGAAAAGGATTAAGAAAAAAAATACTGGGAAAATATTTTCCTAGTCTTTTTTGTTTGCTTTATTTTTTTATTTTATTATTGTGCAAAAGTTTCACGTTGTACTGAAAACTATGCTATAATAGACGTTAGAATAATTTTAAGGAGGGTTAACAAATGTTAAAGGGAGTTGCAGCATCCCCGGGGATAGCGATTGGCAAAGTTTTTTTATATACTAAAGAAAAAGCAGTAATCAATGTGCAAAATATAGATGAGTCAAAAGTAGAATATGAAATTGAAAGGTTTAAAAAAGCATTGCAAGTTACACAGCAACAAATAAAAAAGATTAAAGAAGACGCATTAAGAGAGTTTGGTCCGGATAAAGCGGAAATATTTGAAGCTCATTTTATGCTGGCAAGTGACCCCGAACTTATTGAAGGGGTAGAAAGCATGATAAAGAATGAACGCATAACTGCTGATAACGCTGTAAATAAGGTAATAGAACAAAATGCCTCTGTGATGGAAAGTTTAAATGATGAGTATCTAAAAGAGAGAGCGGTAGATTTAAGAGATGTAGGGAGTCGCATAATAAATAATCTTTTAGGGGTAAAAAGCATGAGTCTTTCTGACCTTGAAGAACAGGTGATAATTATAGCAAAAGATTTGACTCCTTCAGATACAGCCACAATGAAAAAAGAGATGGTTTTAGGTTTTGCTACAGATGTGGGGGGGAGGACTTCTCATACAGCTATAATGGCCCGCTCTTTAGAGATTCCTGCTGTAGTAGGATTAGGAAATGTTACTTCTCTGGTTTCTGAAGGAGATACCATAATAGTAGATGGCTTGGAAGGAGTAGTAATTGTAAATCCTCACGAAAATACAATAAACGAGTATAAGACCAAAAAAGAGAATTATGATAAAAAGGTGGAGAAGTTAAGAAAATTAAAAGACTTACCTGCAGTAACTCCTGATGGCAAAAAAGTCATGTTGGTGGCGAATATAGGAACTCCAAAAGACGTAAAAAGTGCACTGGCGAATGGAGCAGAAGGAGTTGGACTTTTTAGAACCGAATTTTTGTATATGGATAGAACTACTCTTCCCACAGAAGAAGAGCAATTTGAAGCCTATAAAGAAGTTGCAGAGAAAATGGAGGGTAGGCCTGTTACCATAAGGACTTTGGATATAGGTGGAGACAAAGAACTCCCATACCTTAATATGCAAAAAGAGATGAATCCATTTTTAGGATATAGGGCTATAAGGTTATGCCTTGACAGAAAAGACATATTTAAGACGCAATTAAGGGCGCTTTTGAGAGCAAGCGCTTATGGAAATATTCACATAATGTATCCTATGATATCTTCAATTACTGATGTAAGAAGGGCAAATGCGGTTTTGAATGAAGTGAAAGCTGAACTTGATAAAGAGGGAATAAAGTACGATAAAAACGTAAAGGTAGGTATAATGGTGGAAATACCTTCTGCTGCAATAACTGCAGATATATTGGCTAAAGAAGTAGACTTTTTTAGCATAGGAACTAATGATTTGTGTCAGTACACTCTTGCTGTTGACAGGATGGATGAGCATGTAAAAGATTATTATCAGCCGTTTAATCCCGCTATTTTAAGGCTTATAAAGCTTGTAATTGACGCAGCTCATAAAGAGGGGAAGTTTGCGGCTATGTGCGGTGAAATGGCGGGTGACCCGTTAGCTACAGTTATATTGTTGGGGCTTGGGCTGGATGAATTTTCAATGAGTTCGACTTCTATCCCTACAATTAAGGATATAATAAGAAATACAGAATATGAAAAAGCGAAAGAAATAGTAGAAAAAGTCCTTAATATGGCTGAAGCTGAGGAAATACAGAAAATGATGGAAGATATTATTAAAAACATTGATTAGCTTTCTGGCCACACTGTAGACTAAGTTAAACAAGGAAGTCTCTGCTTTTATGCGTAAAATGCATCGCGGGAGTATCTTAGTGTGTATTGGCTTCTCTCAGGCTTTTGCTGCGCACTCCTCAGGATGACCCATGAAAGGAAGAAAGCGAATTCGGAAGATGCCCAAAGAAAGCCTATGACACGACTTAGATACGTGAGCCTGGACTTGAGCATAAAAGCGAGAGACTTTAATTTATATCAAGAGGTTTGTCAACAAACTATAAATCTCTGGCTTATGTCAGAGATTTTTTTATTAAAAATCTCAAAAAAATAAAGGAAAATTTTAAAACGTATAGAATAATAATATTAAGGATTATTTGCGATAAGATAGGGGGATATATATGAAGGATTACAAAACTAGTCAAATAAGAAATGTAGGATTGGTTTCCCATGGGGGAGCCGGTAAAACTACATTAATTGAAGCATTTCTTTTCAACACAAAGGTCACTGATAGAATGGGCCGTGTGGAGAATGGCACAACGGTATCTGATTATGACCCGGAGGAGATCGCTAGACAAATATCTATCTCAACATCTATAATTCCTGTTGAATGGAAAGATTATAAAATCAATATTTTAGATATGCCAGGATATTTTGATTTCTTTGGCGAAGTGGTAAGTGGCTTGCGAGTTGTAGACAGCGCTGTAATACCTGTATGTGCTGCTTCAGGCGTAGAGGTAGGTACTGAAAAAGTGTTTAATTTGGCTGAAAGAAATAAAATGCCAGTGATGTTCTTTATTAACAAAATGGATAGGGAAAATGCGGACTATTTCAAGACGTTGAATCAATTAAGAGAAAAATTTGGTAATAAAGTAATTCCTTTAACACTTCCCATTGGAAGCGAACAAAGTTTTAAGGGATATGTAGACGTTATTACTCAAAAAGCATACGTTTACGAAGAAAAAGGAGTAAAGGAAGCAGAAATACCTGCTGATTTGATGGATAAAGTTTTATCTGCTAAAGAAGAGTTAGTTGAAAATATTGCTGAAAACGATGAAACATTAATGGAAAAATTTTTTGGCGGAGAAGAATTTACACAAGAGGAATTAATTGAAGGAATAAAAAATAGTGTAAAAATGAGAGAATTAATGCCCGTTTTATGTGGCTCCAGTCTTAAAAATATTGGGATAGAAAGATTATTGGATGCTATTGTAGAGTTTTTGCCCTCTCCAGTGGAGGTAGAAAGAGAAGGAGAAAAGGTCAATGAAAATGGTCCGACAGTGGCCTTTGTGTTTAAAACTATTGCAGATCCTTATGTAGGAAGATTATCTATTTTTAAAGTTATTTCAGGAAGTGTAACTTCTGATTCTTCGCTGTTTAATTCAAATAAGCAGATGACAGAAAAAATAAGCCAGCTTTACCTATTAAGAGGCAAAAAACAAATACCTGTATTAAAGCTTGTAGCAGGAGATATAGGAGCAGTTGCAAAGCTTCAATATACTATGACAGGAGATACTTTATGTGACCCTTCTAATTCCGTTACACTAACACCTATCGATTTTCCGCAGCCCACACTTGCACTTGCTATTGAACCTAAATCCAAAGGGGATGAGGAAAAAATCAGCAATGGACTTCAAAGATTACAGGAAGAAGACCCCACCTTTAAAGTTGAAAAGAATTTAGAGACAGGCCAGATGATAGTTTATGGAATGGGAGAACAACATATAGAGGTTATTTCAAAGAAATTAATGAATAAATTTGGCGTGGAGTGTACCTTGATAGACCCTATTGTTCCTTATAGAGAGACAATAAAAGGCAAGGTGAAGGTAGAAGGTAAACACAAAAAGCAGACAGGAGGACATGGCCAATACGGTCATGTGTGGATTGAATTTGAGCCTAATCCCAACAGCGAATTTGAGTTTGAAGATAAAATCTTTGGAGGAGCTGTTCCAAAACAGTATATTCCAGCAGTTGAAAAAGGGTTGAGAGAAAGCTTGAAAGAAGGAGTACTTGCTCGATATCCTGTAGTAAACATTAAAGCGACGTTGGTAGATGGCTCTTACCATCCTGTTGATTCTTCTGAAATGGCTTTTAAAATTGCAGCCTCTATTGCTTTTAAAAAGGGAATGGAACAAGCAAATCCTGTTTTACTTGAGCCTATTGTGAGAGTGGAGGTCATTGTGCCAGAGGAATACATGGGAGATATTATTGGGGATTTGAATAAGAGAAGAGGAAGAATTTTGGGAATGGAATCAAAAGACAACATGGAAGTGATAACAGCGGAGGTACCTTTAGCTGAAATGAATAGATATGCGACGGATTTGAGGTCTTTGACACAAGCAAGAGGAGACTTCAAAATGACTTTTGCAAGATATGAAGAAGCTCCACCTAATGTTGCTCAAAAGATAATAGAAGAAAGGAAAAAGTTAAAAGAAAAAGAAGAATAAGCCTGCAAAAGCAGGCTTATTCTTATGAATTAAGTAAGATTGAATAATTATGCAATGCTATGGCTTTTTTCTGTTAAGCATCTAAGGTATAATATAAGAAAACACGTATTTTAAGGAGGATTTTTTAAACATATGAATATAAGAGAAGAAGCGCTAAAACTTCACAGAGAAAATAGAGGCAAACTTGAAATTGTAAGCAAAGTGGAAGTAAAAAACGACAAAGATTTAGCTTTAGCCTATACGCCAGGGGTTGCAGAACCTTGTAAAGAAATACATAAAAATAGAGAATTGGTATATGAATATACTACAAAAAGCCACATGATTGCGATTGTCACAGATGGGTCAGCTGTTTTAGGGCTGGGAAATATAGGTCCACAAGCGGCACTGCCTGTAATGGAAGGCAAAGCAGTTTTGTTTAAAGAATTTGGAGGCGTTGATGCAGTACCTATATGCCTTGCTATTCAAGATGTTGATGAAATTGTAAAAACTGTTGTGAATATTTCCCCTCCTTTTGGAGGTATTAACCTAGAAGATATCTCTGCTCCCAGGTGTTTTGAAATAGAAAGGAAATTAGACGATATTCTGGATATACCGGTTTTTCATGATGACCAGCATGGTACAGCAATTGTGACTCTTGCTGCTCTTATCAATGCTTTAAAAATTGTAGAAAAAGAGTTAAAAGAGGTGACTGCTGTTGTAAATGGAGCTGGAGCAGCAGGCATTGCTATAGCTAAATTTTTAATAAAAGCAGGGATAAAAGATGTAATAGTTTGCGATAGAAGTGGCATCATATATGAAGGAAGAGAAGATAAAGATGTTTCTAAAATAGAAATTGCTGAAATATCAAACAAAGGAAGGTTAAAAGGAACTTTAAAAGATGCGTTAAAAGGGGCAGATGTGTTTATCGGAGTTTCAGCACCTCAAGTGGTAGATGGAGATATGATAAAATCAATGGCTAAAAAACCCATTGTCTTTGCTCTGGCAAATCCTGTTCCTGAGATATATCCTGAGGAGGCAAAAGAAGCAGGGGCTTATGTAGTGGGGACAGGAAGGTCAGATTTTGCCAATCAAATAAACAATGTGCTTGCTTTTCCGGGTATATTTAGAGGTGCACTTGAGGTTAGAGCGACTAAAATCAATGAGGAAATGAAAATCCAAGCTGCGTACGCTATTGCGCAAACTGTATCAGAAAAAGAACTTAATCCAGAATACATAATTCCAAAAGCTTTTGATAAAAGAGTGCTTAAAAATGTCGCCTTAAATGTTGCAAAAGCTGCTATGGAGACAGGAGTAGCAAAAGTAAAAATAAGCTTAGAAGAATTTGAAAAAAATTTCTTATGAAAAGAGTTAGAGGGGTGGTTTGAAATGTACAAAAGTCCGAGGTTTTTTAAAGGTAAATTGTATAAGTCAGTCAGGGGAAATTTCTTTGAAGAAGAAGCTTATGAGGAACATGATAATAAAAATTTAAAAGAAAAAAGTAGTTTTTCTTCTCTTCTAAATCAAGGGGACCAGCAAGATTTGCAGGAGATAGAGGCTGAGGAATATGAAAATGAATGAAAATGGGTGAAAATTTTAGAATTTGAGAGATATTTTTATTATTTGATGAAAATATTAGGAAATATCACCGACTTTAGTGCGAAAAAGTTATTGACGGCAGAAAGAAAAAATGTAAAAATATATTTGAAGGTCAAAGAAAGTCAAAGTAAAAGTTGTGGTGATGGCGATGGCAAGGTTGAGTGATTTGATCGAAAATTTCATAAAAGACCTCATGGAGGAAGCAGGCAAGCATTATATAGAAATACAGAGAAACGAGTTGGCAAATGTATTTAATTGTGCTCCTTCTCAGATAAATTATGTGTTAGAGACGCGTTTTACCATCGATAGGGGTTATATTATAGAAAGCAAAAGAGGTGGTGGTGGGTATATAAAAATTTACAAGACCTCCATCTCCAATAATTGGATAGATAAAATAATAGAAAACATAGGAGATAGTCTATCTGAAAGTAAAGCAAGGTATTACATTGATGCACTATTAGACCACAATATGATAACTCGCAGGGAAGCTGCTTTGATGAAGGCGATAGTAAATGACAAAGTGATTCCGCTTCCCCAGGAGGAGAAAAATACGTTGCGGGCTGTGTTATTTAAAGCGATGTTGATTGAATTGGCTCGCAACAAATGAAGGAGGTAATAATTATGATGTGTGATAAATGCAAAATAAGACCTGCCACAGTCCATTATACACAAATAGTGAATGGTGTAAAAACTGAAATGCACCTGTGTCAGCAATGTGCAGCTGAAGAAGGACTTTTAAACACTGAGGTATTTCCAACTTTTACGCCCTTCTCAGTTCAAAATTTGCTGTCAGGGTTGATGGACTTTTTGCCTGGCATAGATGAATTTACAAAGCAGCCTCTAAAATGCAGTTATTGTGGCATGACTTATGAAGACTTCAAGAAGATTGGAAGACTAGGATGCAGCCATTGTTATAACGCCTTTTCAGAAGAACTAAATCCTTTGATGAGAAGAATACATGGCAGCACTGAACATAGAGGGAAAATTCCTAAAAAAGCCGGCGGAAAAATGAGAGTCAAAAGAGAAATTGAGGAATTGAAATACCAGTTAGAAAAAGCTATTAAAGAAGAAGCCTATGAAAAAGCAGCAGAATTAAGAGATAAAATCAGAGAATTGGAGAAAGAATTGGGAAAGTAGGTGAGAAGGGTGTTCAGATACGATAATGATGTTGTGTTATCCAGTAGAATTCGACTTGCTCGAAATATAAAAGACATTCCCTTTCCTTCCGTCATGACTGAAGAGCAAGGACAAAAAGTTATAGATTTGGTTAAAAAAGCCATACTGGGCAGCAATACTATTTTGTCTACCCAGTTTGTGGAATATGACATGAAAAGGTTGAGTCCTATTGACAGACAATCTCTTGTAGAAAAGCACCTCATAAGTCCTGACCTTTCACAAAACACAAAAAATGGTTATGCACTTATAAAGAACGACAACACAGTAAGCATAATGGTGAATGAAGAAGACCATCTTAGAATCCAATGTATATTAGAGGGCTTAAGGCTCAATGAAAGCTGGGATATTGCTGACAAGATTGACGATTTGATTGAAGAGACAATAGATTATGCCTATGATGAAAAAATAGGTTACTTGACTTCTTGTCCTACCAATGTAGGGACAGGAATAAGAGCATCTGTCATGGTTCATCTTCCCGCACTTACCATAACGGGACAGATAAGTAACATACTAAATTCTGTATCAAAAATAGGAATTGCAGTAAGAGGTATATACGGCGAAGGTACTCAAGCCTTAGGAGATATTTATCAAATTTCTAACCAAATAACTCTTGGACAGAGCGAAAGAGAAATAATTGAAAATGTTGAAGGAGTGGCGAGACAGATAATTTTCAGCGAAAGAAAAGCAAGAGAGGATTTATACAACAAGCAAAAGATTCAGATTGAAGACAGAGTAGGAAGAGCCTTTGGTATTCTTTCCCATGCAAAAGTGATGTCTACAAAAGAATACATGACTTTAATGTCTGATGTAAGATTAGGAGCAGTTTTAGGAATATTAGACGTCGAGATACAGAAAATTGATAAGCTCACTACCAGTATACAGCCTGCCAATTTGCAAAAAATATACGGGATGCAATTAGACCCATACAATAGAGATATTAAAAGAGCTGAGTATGTAGTGAGACAAATTAATAAGAAAGATAACTTGTAGGAGGTGGATAATATGGCTATGTTTGGAAGATTTACTGAAAGGGCACAAAAGGCGCTTTACTTAGCGCAAGAGGAGGCAAGGTCTTTTTATCACAATTATGTGGGAACAGAGCATATTTTATTAGGACTACTAAGAGAAGATGAAGGAATAGCAGCAAGAACTTTAAAGAAATTGGGAGTCACTTATGAAGCCACCAGAGAAAAGGTATTGTCATTAATTGGAATGGGAAATGTTCCAGGAGATGTTGTAGGATATACTCCGAGGGCAAAAAGAGTATTGGAGTTGAGCTTTAGCGAAGCAAGAAGGTTCAACACCAGTTACATTGGAACAGAGCATATTCTGTTGGGACTTTTGAGAGAAGGCGAAGGTGTTGCTGTTAGAATTTTGATGGAACAAGGTATAGATTTTAACAGGGTGAGAGAGGAGATTGTGAAGATGTTGAGCGAAGAGCCAACTGGAGGTCCTGCAAAAGCTGCTAAAGCTAAAAATACCAACACTCCAACTCTCAACCAATTTGGAAGAGATTTGACAGAGCTTGCAAGGGACGGGAAACTTGACCCTGTCATAGGAAGAGAGAAAGAGATTGAAAGAGTTATACAAATACTCAGCAGGAGGACAAAAAACAATCCTGTTTTAATAGGGGAACCAGGTGTTGGTAAAACAGCTATTGCTGAAGGCCTTGCGCAAAAGATTGTAGAAGGTGAAATTCCAGAAATTTTAAAGGACAAAAGAGTTGTGACTTTGGATATGGCTTCTATGGTGGCTGGTACAAAATACAGAGGTGAATTTGAGGACAGGTTAAAAACTGTGTTGAATGAAGTCATAAAAGCTGGGAATGTAATACTTTTTATAGATGAAATGCACACTTTAATAGGAGCAGGTGCTGCAGAAGGAGCTATAGACGCTTCAAATATTTTAAAGCCAGCATTAGCAAGAGGTGAAATACAAGTAATAGGTGCGACTACTTTAGACGAATATAGAAAGTACGTAGAAAGAGACCCAGCGTTAGAGAGAAGATTCCAGCCTATTATTGTAGAAGAGCCTACGGTGGAAGAGACAATTGAGATATTGAAAGGTTTGAGAGATAAATACGAAGCACATCATAGAGTCAAAATCACTGATGAAGCGATTGAAGCAGCTGCCAAACTCTCACATAGATACATTGCAGACAGGTTTTTGCCAGACAAGGCTATTGACTTAATAGATGAGGCGGCGTCCCGTGTGAGATTAAAAACAGTCACAGCTCCTCCAGAGATTAAAGAGTTAGAAGAGAAAATTAATGACCTTATAAAAGAAAAAGAAGAGGCTATAAGGACTCAAGAATACGAAAAAGCGGCAAAAATAAGAGATGAAGAACAAAAATTGAGGGAAGAGCTAGAAAAATTAAAGGCTAAATGGCAGCAAAATTCATTCTCTGATGAAAAAAGTGTTGGACCAGAGGAAATTGCTCAAGTAGTGTCTTTGTGGACAGGAATACCTGTCAAAAAATTGGCTCAAGAAGAATCTGAAAGGCTGCTTCACTTAGAAGAAGTATTGCATGAAAGAGTTATAGGACAGGACGAAGCTGTTGAGGCAGTTGCTCGAGCTATAAGAAGGGCAAGAGTAGGGCTTAAGGACCCCAAAAGGCCTATTGGTTCTTTCATATTCTTAGGTCCTACAGGAGTAGGTAAGACAGAGCTTACAAAGGCGTTGGCAGAGGCGCTCTTTGGTGACGAAAATGCCATGATAAGACTAGACATGTCTGAATACATGGAAAGACATACTGTATCAAAGCTTATCGGTTCG
This sequence comes from Thermoanaerobacter kivui, assembly GCF_000763575.1. Taxonomy (NCBI): domain Bacteria; kingdom Bacillati; phylum Bacillota; class Clostridia; order Thermoanaerobacterales; family Thermoanaerobacteraceae; genus Thermoanaerobacter; species Thermoanaerobacter kivui. Next base: position 1,999,505 of record NZ_CP009170.1, on the reverse strand, counting down.
CCTCCAGGATATGTAGGCTTTGAAGAAGGAGGACAACTAACAGAAAAAGTAAGAAGGAAACCTTATTCAGTAATTTTGCTGGATGAAATTGAGAAAGCCCATCCAGAGGTGTTTAATATACTCCTTCAAATATTAGAAGATGGGCGTCTTACAGACTCCAAAGGAAGGACTGTGGACTTTAAAAACACTGTTATTATCATGACATCAAACGTAGGTGCAGAATTACTTAAAAAACAATCTACCTTAGGTTTTATGCCTCAAGAGAAAGAAGATAAGGCTTCTCATGAAAAGATAAAAGAAACGCTAATGGCAGAATTAAGGAAGACGTTTAGACCGGAGTTTTTGAACAGGGTTGATGAAATAATTGTATTCCATCAACTCTCTAAAGAAGATATTGAAAAAATTGCTGATATAATGATTGAAGAATTGAACAACAGGTTGAAAGAAAACAATATTAAGCTGGAATTTACTCCTGAAGCTAAAGAAGAAATAATAAAACAAGGATATGACCCAAATTACGGCGCAAGACCTTTAAGAAGAGCTATACAAAGAATTGTGGAAAATCAACTGTCAGAGTTGATGTTACAGGGAGAAGTTAAACCAGGAGATGAACTTATAGTAACTGCAAAAGATGGGAAATTAGAATTTATTAAGAAAGATTTAGTAAAAAAGACTTAGCCATCGGCTAAGTCTCAGCTTGTTGACAAAGTAAAAAAATTTTTTAAATAGGATATTTTGCATCGTCACTCCGATGTTCCAAAGCGACAAAACTAAACTCGACCTTCGGGTTCCGGCAGGGTTCCGGGCACATTCGACGTCCTGTCTTAGTGACCGCCTCCGCCATCCTTGGCTTCGGCCCTGCCTCCACCCTTGGTCTTGCTAAGTTTTGTTGCCGCTTTGTCACAAGTCGTTCCTTATGCAAAATATCCTATTTCCGAAAGTTTGTGTACAGTCTGAGACTTAGCCATCGGCTAAGTCTTTTTTTTGTTAAAAGAGAGTATATATGCTATTAGAGATTCTAAATATAAAAGGTTGTGATGATATGGAAAGGGACAAATTTTATACTGTGAGAGGCTACCAAATTCTTTCAAAAAAGGAAAAACGTCTAACACCTGCTATGGAAGACTATGTTGAGATGATTTACAGAGAAAGTTTGAAAAGTTCTTATATAAGGGTAAATGTTCTTTCTGAATTGCTAAATGTAAAAGCACCTTCTACTACAAAAATGCTTCAAAAGTTAAAGGAGTTGGGGCTTGTAGAATATAAAAAGTACGGGATTATAAATTTGACTGAGAAAGGGAAAGAGATGGGCAAATTCCTATTAGAGAGGCACTCTATAATAGAGACATTTTTAAAAAATTTAGGAGTTAAAGAGGAATTACTGGTACAGACTGAGTTAATTGAACACAATATTTCTAAGGATACATTGGAAAGGATTAAATTGTTTAATAAATTTCTATCGCGAAATCCCGATGTTGTAGAAAGATTTAAAAAAATGAAATGAACCCAAGAGGTTCTTTTTTTATGTAACAAAAGGGCAAGAAATCACATATTTTAAATAAGGCGAATAAAATTAGCTTTGTCTAAAACAGGAGGGATTTTTTTGGAAAACCGCACACAATTAAAATCATTATTCGATAATAGAAATTTTTTATCTATTAAACGCAGTTTAAAGAAAATTTTAAAATATTTTGGCCCTGCTTTTGTTATAAGCGTAGCTTATATTGACCCTGGGAATTTTGCTACGAACATAAGCGGCGGTTCAATATTTAATTATCATTTAATATGGGTGATACTTTGGAGCAATATTATGGCTATTTTTTTGCAAATCATGTCTGCAAAATTGGGAATTGCAACAGGCCACAATTTGCCAGAAATGTGTGGCTTAATCTTTAAAAGAAAAGTTAATTGGTTTTTGTGGATAGCGGCAGAACTGGCGGCAATGGCGACAGATTTAGCAGAATTTTTGGGAGGTACTTTGGGATTATATTTGCTTTTTCACATTCCTCTCGTATATGCAGGGCTTTTGACAGGAGTGATCACTTTTATAATTGTGTATTTAGAAAAGTATGGGCAAAAAATAGTTGAAATGGTGATTTTTGTATTGGTATCAGTTATAAGCCTTTCTTATGCTTTTGAGTTGTTTTTAGCAAAACCTGATTGGGGGAAAGTGTTTTTTCACACTATTGTTCCTTCTATACCTAATGGAGAAGCTTTGTTAATAGCAGTAGGTATATTAGGAGCTACTGTGATGCCTCACGTAATTTATCTACATTCGCAACTTGTACAATATAGGAATACAGGAATGACTATTGAAGAGAAAAAAGAACATTTGAAGATGGAAAAGTTGGATATTATAGTGGCGATGAATATCGCTTTTATAATAAATGCAGCTATGCTCATAGTTTCAGCAGCGGTTTTTTATAAAAACGGCATGGTGGTAGAATCCATTGAAGAAGCTCATATGTCATTAAAACCATTGTTAGGTCCTTTATCCAGTTGGGCTTTTGGTATTGCGCTTTTGGCCTCTGGTTTATCTTCTTCCGCAGTAAGTACAATGGCAGGGCAAACTATAATGAAAGGTTTTGTAGGGCTTAATATCCCTCTTAATTTGAGAAGGCTTATTACTATGATGCCTGCTTTGATAATTATTTCGCTGGGGATAGACCCCATAAAAACTCTCATTATAAGCCAAGTGATTTTAAGTCTTGAACTGCCTATGGCAATAATTCCTATGCTTATAATTACTTCTCAAAAAAAGTTTATGGGGGAATTTGTAAATAAACCTATAGAAAAGATTACGGGAGTGATAGTTACATTAGTTATAATTACTTTGAATGGGTTGCTGCTCTATTTTACTTTTGCAGGTATGGCTTAAGTTTGTGATATAATTTAAAAAAGAGGATTTTTAAGAAAGATGGTGGAGTTATGGCAAAACCAACGACAAAGTTTGTATGCCGGGAATGCGGCTTTGAAAGCAGTAAATGGTTAGGCAGATGTCCTAATTGTGATACGTGGAATTCTTTTGAAGAGGAAAAAGTAGTAGAAGTCTTAAAAACATCGGTAAAGGAAAAGAAAAAGTCGGAAGTATTTCTTTTAAAGGATGTAATAATTCAAGAAGATAAAAGGGTAAAGACAGGTATTGAGGAGTTTGACAGGGTTTTAGGAGGAGGAATTATAAGAGGTTCTCTTGTTTTAATTGGAGGAGACCCCGGTATAGGTAAATCTACACTTTTGCTGCAAGTTGCAGGCAATATTTCTAAGTCCATGAAAGTGCTTTATGTTTCAGGAGAAGAATCACTTCAACAGATTAAATTGCGGGCGGATAGAATTTTAAAGGAAAAACAAGAAATATATTTGCTCTGTGAGACGAACATTGAAGAGATAGAAAGGAAAATTGAAAATGTTATGCCAGGTTTTGTTATTATTGATTCTATACAGACTATGTATACAGAAGAAAGCCCCACTATACCAGGCAGTATATCTCAAGTAAGGCAGGTTACACAGCGACTCATGGAAATTGCTAAGCAAAAAGGTATAAGCATTTTCATAATAGGGCATGTTACCAAGGAAGGGGCGATTGCAGGTCCTAAAGTGTTAGAACACATGGTAGACACAGTTTTGTATTTTGAAGGGGATAGAACCCAGTCTTTTAGGATATTGCGGGCTGTTAAAAACAGGTTTGGGTCTACAAATGAAATAGGTGTTTTTGACATGGAAGAGAATGGACTAAGAGAAATTCGCAATCCTTCTGAATTCATTCTTTCAAATAGGCCCAAAAATGTTCCAGGAACCACTGTAGTGTGTTCTATACAAGGAACAAGGCCTATTTTAATGGAGGTTCAGTCTTTGCTATGCCGCACTAATTTTGGAGTTCCCCGCAGGATGGCTACAGGGTTTGATTATAATCGCTCTGTACTACTTCTTGCGGTTATAGAGAAAAGGCTTGGAATAAATCTTTCTCAATTTGATGCCTATATAAATGTCGCAGGAGGCATGAAAATTCAAGAACCCGCTGCTGACCTTGGAGTAATAGCATCTTCTCTTTCTGGATATTTTAATATTCCTATTCCGCATGATGTGTGTTTTATAGGAGAAGTGGGGCTGACAGGGGAAGTGAGAGGAGTAAGTAACATAGATAAACGGATTGGAGAAGCACAAAAAATGGGTTTTTCACAAGTTTTTATTCCGGATATGAAAACGAAGGAAATAAAAAAGTTTGAGAACATAAAAGTGATAAAGGTGAAAGATATAAAAGAAATCCTTGATTTTTTAAAGCAATTACAAAGACAAGAAAGAGCGTCTCTTTGAAAAAGGACGCCTTTATTTTACAGCATGTTGAATATTCCCAGTATGTTTAATTCTTTGTGCTTTTTAAGAAGTATATCGTAAAAATTAAGGCCTAAAACATTGCACAAGGCGATTATGTAGAATATGTTGTTGCCTATTTCTGTTTCTATAACCTCTTTGCAATTGTCACACAGTTGACCTTCTAAGTGAGATTTAAAATATTTATGGGCTTCTTTTAAATTTGCATCAGGGGGAGTTTCTTGTTTGGTGGCATTTATCCTTATACATCCGCATTCAGTTACAGATTTTGCAACGGCTCTGTTTATACGGGCGCTGCTCTCTTGTATTTTTGTCATTATATCCATAATACTTCTGTGGCGAAGAAGGTATTCATCTACTGTGTTTTGGAGGTCATCTACAATAATATCCTTCATTTTTTAGTCCACTCCCGTCCACTAAGTTTTTATAACTTCTTTTGCTTTTATTATAGACTTAAACTCATACAATGTCAATATTTAGAATGGCATTTAAATACATTATATAGCATTAATGTAATTTTAATCTTCAACTAAATTGACAATCGCTACACATAAGTAGTATACTGTAATTGACAGCAGGATATACATGTAAAAACTATGCAATATTTTTAATTATTCCCCCACTAATACTTATAATAATGTGAAAAATAGCCAATAATAGAGATAGGAGGTGAGAATATGTTAGATAAAATTATAAAGGGTGTTATCACGTTAATTGGTTTTGTTACTGGTTTTGAAATGTCAATAATTTTTCTAAATCTTTTAAAACTTCAAAGTTTTGTAAGTTTGCAGGTAAATTATCTCTCAACTATTATAATCTATGTGGTAGGTATGTTGATAGGCGGAATTATATTTTTTGTCATTTCTCCTAAACTGATAAAGTGGGGGAAAGACTTTGAAGTATGGTTAGAGTCGAGGCTTCAAAATATGCCGATGTCGGATATTTTGATAGCAGCCTTTGGGCTTATAGTGGGGCTTATTGTAGCAAATTTGATAAGTGCGCCTCTTTATTCTATTTTCATTGTAGGCAAAGTGGTTCCTATTCTTTTGGGTGTGTTTTTAGGCTATTTGGGAATTAAGATTTCTTTAAAAAAGAAGGAAGAGTTTTTAAATTTGTTCTCTTTTATGAAAAAGTTGGGGCCACAAAAAAATACTAAAAATGAATACAATGGAATACCTAAAATTTTGGATACAAGTGTTATTATAGATGGAAGAATATTTGACATATGTAAGACAGGATTTATTGAGGGACCTTTGGTAATTCCAAGTTTTGTTTTGGAGGAGTTGCGGCATATTGCGGATTCTTCAGATTCTTTGAAGAGAAATAGAGGAAGGCGCGGCCTTGATGTGTTAAACAAGATACAAAATGAATTGAACATTAAGGTGGAAATTGTAGATAAAGACATTGATGCAGCAGAAGTAGATACTAAGCTTTTGAGGCTTGCCCAAATGCTCAAAGGTAAAATAATCACCAATGATTATAATTTAAATAAAGTAGCAGAGTTTCACAGGGTGCCTGTTTTGAATATAAATGAGCTTTCAAATGCAGTAAAACCAATTGTTCTTCCTGGAGAGGAAATGGTGGTTCAAGTCATTAAAGACGGGAAAGAGTCAGGACAAGGTGTTGCATATCTGGACGATGGCACTATGATTGTAGTGGATGGAGGCAAAAAGTTTATAGGAAGTACCATAGAAGTGCTTGTAACAAGTGTGCTACAAACAGCGGCTGGAAGAATGATATTTGCGAAGCCTAAGCAAACAGAACAAGAAAAAGCTATATAAAAAACGCAGGGAAACCTGTGTTTTTTTGTGTCGACGTGTTATAATTGGAGTATGTAATAAGTTATTTGTGAGGTAGATAAGATGATTGCGAGCGCGGTTGTCGTTGCGGCAGGGAAAGGCACAAGAATGGGACAGACGGTAAATAAAGTGTATATCCATTTAGGCGGCAAACCAGTACTGTATTATTCTCTTAAGGTTTTTGATGATATTGATTGTATTAAGGAAATTATTGTTGTTGTCTCTAAAGAAGAAATGGGATACTGCCAGCAAAATGTTATTAAAAAATATAGTTTTAAAAAGCCTATAAAATTAGTAGAAGGTGGAAGTGAAAGGCAGCATTCAGTATATAATGGTCTTATAAATACAAGCAAACATTCGGAAATTGTGGCAATTCACGATGGAGCAAGGCCTCTTATTGACAAAGAGATAGTTTTAAATACTTTGGAACAGGCTTATGTGTATAAAGCGGCAGCAGTTGGAGTGCCTGTTAAGGATACAATAAAAATTGTCGATGAGGATAATTTCATAGTAAGCACTCCTGACAGAAAATTTCTGTGGGCTATTCAGACTCCCCAAGTTTTTGAAAGGGGTCTGATTATCGATGCACACCAAAAGGCTATAAAAGAAGGATTTATTGGCACTGACGACTCAGTTTTAGTAGAAAGATTGGACTATAAAGTAAAAGTAGTTGAAGGAAATTACAAAAATATAAAAATAACTACACCAGAGGACTTAATTGTGGCAGAGGCATTTCTCAAAAAATAACGTTTTTTTTACATCCTCATATAATTTAGTATAGGATTTTATTTCCGTATTAAATTATATGAGGGTGATTCTATGAATAACCCGGTTGTGTTTGTTCATGGAATATTTGGTTCTGTTTTTACACCAACTCCTTTGGGAAAAATGTGGAGTTTTGGACCTGCTGCCTATGTATATAATCCCTTTATAGAAAACTTGAACAAGTTAGGTTTTGTCGAGGGAAAAAATTTGTTTGTATGCTATTATGAATGGTGGAAAAGTGTTCCTGATTCAATTGACACACTCAAATTGACAATTGAGCAAGCAAAGGCTAAAACTGGTAGTTCTAAAGTGGATTTGATATGCCACAGCATGGGAGGGCTTTTGGCAAGAAGTTATATCCAAAGTGACAAGTATCAGTTTGATGTAGATAAATTGATTTTTTTAGCTACACCTCACTTTGGGTCAGCAAATGCCTATTATGGTTGGGAAGGTGGAACTGTTCCACCTGATGATGAAGATTTTTTAAACATGCTGTTTAAAGGGTTTTTGTGGGTTTTTTCAAAAATTAAAGGGGATAAGGATGCGATAACTATCATTCGAAAATATATTCCTTCTATTAAAGACCTCATGCCCTCTAAAGAATACGGAAATTATCTTTTTATGTATCCTACCAGATATGATAAAATTGTGTTTAAAAATGTAGAATATATGAAGGTTATGAATGATTTTTTGAATCATCTAAACGAAGAGGTTCAAATTTTATACGACAGGATAAAAAATATATACGTTTTTTCGGGAGATGGCATATACACCAATAATTTTATACAAGTGGAGAATTCTTTAAGTGAAGTGGTATGGCCGGATGGAAAGCCGATAGGTGTCATAAGAGATAATAAAGGAGATGGGACCGTCCTTAAAAAGAGCGCATTGGGAGTAGAAGGCGAGAATTTTGTGCTTAAGACAGGACATATAGGAATCCTCAATGATTCTATACCAGATTTACAAAATATTTTAGGCGTAAGGGAAAAACCAGCTGTTTCAATTCTTGAGAAGATTGTGTCTTATCTAAGCATGATAACAGATAAAAAAATAGTAGTACTGGATAGAAGTAAAAACACTGTAAGCTATGACATATTTGGAAAATTGACTTGGCATTTAAATTTAAAGCCAGAAGGGCAGTATCGCATTTCTATAAGAGAACCCTTCCTTTCAGAAATATATATTGAAACAAATAAAAGTAGTTTTGCTAAAAAGATTAAACCCTCTCGCTTTGCAAGAAGTAGTGGTTTAACATTGGAAGTGGATAAAGAGGGGAACTTTAGAGTAAAGGATGGTTGACATGAGAGTTGGATTAGGATATGATGTTCACAAATTTCAAGAGGGAAGAAAACTTGTTTTAGGCGGTGTGGAGATTCCATATGTTAAAGGGCTTGCTGGCCATTCTGATGCAGATGCTTTGATACATGCCCTCATAGATGCTATTTTGGGAGCTGCGGGATTGGGGGACATAGGCGAACATTTTCCTGATATAGATATGGCTTATAAAGGCATTGAAAGTTCAGTTTTGCTTTCTAAAGTGTTAGATATGATAAAAGGCAAATTTGCTGTCAATAATATAGACTGCATTATTGTGGCCCAACAGCCTAAGCTGTCGCCCTATAAGGATAAAATTAAAAAAAGGTTAGCTGATTTGCTGAACATTGATGAAAAAAGAGTAAATGTAAAAGCGAAGACTGAAGAAGGATTAGGTTTTACCGGTAAAGAAGAGGGAATAAAAGCTTATGTAATTGTAAGTTTGAAAGAATTAAGTGTTGACATGGATAATTAGGTAAAATAAAATTTATTTAAAATTATCTATACTTAGGAGGATGGAGATGAGGTTATCGCAATTATTAGTTCCGACTTTAAGAGAAATCCCTGCCGAAGCTGAGATTCCCAGTCATATTCTCATGTTAAAGGCAGCTTTGATGAGAAAACTGGCTTCGGGGGTATATATTTATTTGCCATTGGGACAAAGGGTGTTAAAAAAGGTAGAGCAGATTGTAAGGGAAGAGATGGATAGAGCTGGTTCTCAAGAAGTGTTGATGTCTGCTCTTATTCCCGCGGAGCTTTTAAAAGAAAGTGGAAGATGGGATGTCTTTGGTCCAGAAATGTTTAAGCTTAAAGACAGAAATGAAAGAGATTTTTGTTTAGGTCCCACCCACGAAGAAGTTTTTACAGACCTTGTCAGGAATGAGATAAAGTCTTACAGGCAGTTGCCTATTATACTTTACCAGATACAGACTAAGTTCAGGGATGAAAGACGACCTCGTTTTGGTGTCATGAGAAGTAGAGAGTTTATAATGAAAGATGCCTATAGTTTTGATGTTGATTGGGAAGGCTTAGATGTGTCTTTTAATAAGATGTATGAGGCATATTGTAAAATATTTGACAGGTGCGGATTAAAATACATTGTGGTAGAAGCAGATTCAGGAGCTATGGGTGGCAAAGATTCTAAAGAATTCATGGTGACATCAAGTGTGGGTGAGGCAGTAATAGCTTATTGTGAAAATTGCGGATATGCGGCTAATGAAGAAAAAGCAGAATGCCTCATTAACCAAAGCGCAGAAAAAGAGATGTTACTTAAAGAAAAAGTGGAAACCCCTGAGGTACGCACAATTGAGGAATTGGTAAACTTTCTGGGCGTCACTTCTGACAGATTTGTAAAAACTCTCATATATAAAGCAAAAGATAAGGTTGTGGCAGCTTTGGTAAGAGGAAATAGGGATTTAAATGAGACAAAACTTCTCAACATTTTAGGAATAAGAGAAGAAGATTTGGAGTTGGCAGACGCTTCTCTTGTGGAAAAGGTCACTGGAGCCAAAGTGGGATTTGCAGGTCCTATAGGCTTAAAAGGAGAAGTCATGGTCATAGTGGATAATGAGATTCCACAGATGAGAAATTTCATAGTGGGAGCTAATGAAACGGATTATCACTTTATAAACGTAAATTACGGCAGAGATTTTAAAGGGGATATTGTAGCGGATATAAAAAGCGTGGTTGAAGGAGACAGGTGTCCAAAATGTGGGTCACCGCTTAAAATTGATAGAGGCATAGAAGTAGGACATATTTTTAAACTGGGGACAAAATACAGCGATGCATTAGGAGCTAAATATGTGGACGAAGAAGGAAATGAAAAGCCTATTGTAATGGGATGCTATGGCATAGGAATCAACAGGACAGTTGCAGCCATCATAGAACAACACCATGACGACAAAGGAATTATATGGCCTATGAGTGTGGCTCCTTACCACGTGATTGTGGTACCTGTAAATGTGGCTAATGAAGCGCAAAAACAGGTGTCAGAGGATATATATCAAGCACTTCAAAAAGAGGGAATAGAAGTTTTGATAGATGACAGAGATTTAAGAGCAGGTGTCAAATTTAACGATGCGGATTTATTAGGTATACCAATAAGGATTACTGTTGGCAAAAAGGTTGACGGTGATATAGTTGAAATTAAGCTGAGGGCAAAAGAAGAAGCAGAAGAGGTAAAAGTTTCTGAGGTAGTTGAAAGAGTTAAGAATATAATAAAAGAGGAGATGAAATAAGGGATTTCCTAAGGGAAGTCCCTTATTTTGCATAAAGAAAGTTTTTATGTGAAAGAATATTTGTCAAAAGATTGATAATGCAGGAGGGAATTTTATGAACATTTATGTAATGGGCATAAGTGTAGAAAAAAGAAGCGAATTTGGTCCAAAAGTGCAAGAAATTTTGACAAGGCACGGAGACCGTATAATTGCTAGGTTTGGAATACATGATGCGGAAAACGGCAGCGGGCTTATAACTTTAAATGTGAGAGGAGAAGAAAAATTTATGGAGGAATTGGCGGAGGAATTAAGTGCTATTCCTACAGTTACAGTCAAGTACATGAGTTTAAAATAAAGTTTTTTAAAGCTGACGTTTTGCGCTGCTTGCTCCGGTGACCTCACAGGCCAAACTAACGCTCGACCTCAGATTCCGGCGGGGTTCCTGGCCCATTCGGCCTCCTTGTCTCAGGGGCCATACCCCGGCATCCTTGCCTTCGGCCCCGCCTTCATCTTTCGGTCTCGCTAAGTTTCCCGGCACTCAAATAAACATGTTATATAATCACAAAGCAAAGTAATAGCAAGTTTATTAGAGTGCAGGGCAGTCAAGTCGCGCGCTTTGCGTCAAAACGTCACCTAATCTACAAAATTTTGATACACACAATTGTCATTTCATCTATTTAAAAAGCGCAAAATTTGTTATAATTAAATCTAGTACAGTAGCATTAACTAAAAAAAGGATGGAGTGACACACATGAGCAATTTGAGGGTTAGATTTGCTCCCAGTCCTACTGGCGCTATACACATAGGTAATATAAGAACTGCTCTTTTTAATTATCTTTTTTCACGTAGTGAAGGAGCTACTTTTGTGTTGAGGATTGAGGATACAGACCTTGAAAGGTCTTCCAAAGAGTTTGAAGAGTTGATTTTCAAAGAATTGGAGTGGTTAGGCATAGAATGGGACGAAGGGCCAGACAAACCAGGTCCCTATGGTCCTTATAGGCAAAGTGAAAGACTTGAAATTTATCATAAACTTGCCCAGAAACTTATTGAAGAAAAAAAGGCATATAGATGCTATTGCACTCCGGAGGAATTAGAAGAAGATAGAAGAAAGGCAGTAGAAAGAGGAGATATACCCCGCTATTCAGGAAGGTGCAGGTATCTTACAAAGGAACAAGAAGAGGCGTTTATTAGAGAGGGACGAAAGCCTGTTATAAGGTTTATCATTCCTGATGATGAAGTGATAGAATTCGAGGACATGATTAAAGGGAAAATCACGATAAAATCCGATACTTTAGGAGGAGATATGGTAATTGTCAAATCAGATGGCATGCCTACATACAATTTTGCGGTCGTAGTGGACGATGCCCTTATGAAGATTACCCATGTCATAAGAGGAGAAGACCATATATACAATACCCCTAAGCAGATATTGATTTACAAAGCTTTAGGTTTTGAAATTCCTAAGTTTGCCCATGCACCTTTAATATTGGGACCAGACAGGACTAAGCTTTCTAAAAGGCATGGCAATACTTATATAGGCCAGTACAGGGAGATAGGATATTTACCAGAAGCGATGTTTAATTTCCTCTCCCTTTTAAGCTGGTCCCCAGAAGACAATGTAGAGATTATGTCAAAGGAAGAAATTATCAAAAAATTTAATTTCAAAAGGATTCACAGTGCCAATCCTATCTTTGACATTGAGAAGCTTAACTGGATGAACCAACAATATATACAAAAAAGCCCTGTTGAAAGGATTGTAGATTTGGCTATTCCTCATTTAAAAAAGGCAGGATACATTGACGAAATAGACAATGTGATGTATAATTGGCTAAAGGGTGTAATATCTCTTTACAAAGATGGACTTCAATATGTAGCTCAAATAACAGAAAAAGCCAGAATGTTTTTCGTGGAAGAAGTAGAATACTCAGATAGAGCAATGGAAATATTAAATAATCCAAACAGTAAAACAGTGTTAGAGGCTCTTAAAAAAGCTATAGATGAAGTTAATGAATTGACAGAAGACTATGTGAAAGATTTGCTGAAAAAGTTACAGAAAGAAACAAATGTGAAGGGCAAAGAGTTTTTCATGCCTGTTAGAATAGCAATAACAGGAGAAGACCACGGACCTGAAATTGTAAAAATTATTCCTCTGTTGGGGAAACAGAAGGTTTTATATAGGCTTAATAAAGCGCTAAATTTAATAAATTAAAAAGGCGATGAGGAGAAGAGTATTATAGCATAAGCCTTCAGAGAAGAGCTACCATAGGCTGCGAGTAGCTCGAGGATATGTTATAAGAAGTGCGTCTCTAAGCTGTATCCCTGAACTTTGAGTAGGGGGTTACCGGCCTGTGCCGTTATCCAAAATGAGTGGAGTGTTAAACTCAAGCAGAGTGGAACCACGGGAGTCCCCCCTCGTCTCTGAGATGAGGGGGATAATTTTTTAGGGAGGTAGTAATATGTTTAAGACTCTCAAAGAAGACATAAGAGTTATTTTTGAAAGAGACCCTGCAGCTAAAAGTGTATTGGAGGTCATATTGTGTTACCCTGGGCTCCATGCCATAATATTGCACAGAATTGCCCATTATTTATATAAAAAAGGCTTGATTTTATTGCCAAGACTTATCTCTCAATTTAATAGGTTTATAACAGGTATTGAAATACACCCCGGAGCTAAAATAGGGAAAGGGTTCTTTATTGACCATGGTATGGGAGTTGTAATAGGTGAAACTACTGAGATTGGAGACAATGTCACTATCTATCAAGGAGTGACTTTAGGCGGAACAGGTAAAGAAAAGGGGAAAAGGCATCCTACTATAAAGGACAATGTTGTTATAGGCAGTGGTGCAAAAGTACTAGGTCCTATAGTAGTAGGCGAAAATTCAAAAATTGGGGCAGGAGCTGTTGTTTTAAAAGATGTACCACCTGGCAGCACTGTAGTAGGAGTGCCTGGGCGTTGTGTCAAAAGAAACAATGTGCGCATAGCTTCACCATATACTGTAGATTTGGAACACGGGAAGCTTCCTGACCCTATTGAAGAAGAATTAGAAAAGTTAAGAAAAAGAATTGAGAGATTAGAGCAAATTATAAGTGAAAAGGAGGAAGAGAAGGATGAAGCTGTATAATACTCTTTCACGGACAAAAGAGGATTTTGAACCTTTAAATGATAAAATAGTCAACATGTATGTATGCGGACCAACGGTTTACAATTACATTCACATAGGAAATGCTAGGGCTTTCATTGTGTTTGACACTGTAAGAAGGTATTTGGAGTACAAAGGATATAAGGTGAATTACGTTCAAAATTTTACTGATATTGACGATAAAATAATTAAAAGAGCACAGGAAGAAAACATCACTACAAAAGAAGTAGCGGAAAAGTATATAGAAGAGTATTTTAAAGATGCTGATAATTTAGGGATAAAGAGAGCCACAGTTCATCCCAAAGCTACAGAGCATATAGAAGACATAATTGAGTTTATAAAAATTCTCATTGATAAAGGATATGCCTATGTGGTAAATGGCAATGTTTATTTTGAAACGGCTAAATTTAAGGACTATGGCAAACTTTCTCACAAAAATATAGAAGAATTAGAGGCAGGAGCAAGGATAGAAGTAAATGAGGAAAAGAAAAACCCCATGGATTTTGTGCTGTGGAAAGCGCAAAAACCCGGTGAACCGGCTTGGGAGAGCCCGTGGGGTAAAGGCAGGCCTGGTTGGCATATAGAATGCTCTGTTATGTCTACAAAATATTTGGGGAAAACATTGGATATCCATGCAGGAGGTCCTGATTTGATTTTTCCTCATCACGAAAATGAAATTGCTCAAAGTGAAGCAGCCTATGGAGTTCCATTTTCTAAATATTGGATGCACATAGGATATCTGAATATAAACAATGAAAAAATGTCAAAATCAAAAGGCAATTTCTTTACAGTAAGAGATCTGACCGAAAAATACAATCCTGAAGTGTTAAGACTTTTTATGCTTATGGCTCATTACAGAAGCCCTATTAATTTTAGCTTAGACCTTATGGAGCAGGCAAATTCTGCTCATGAAAGGTTGACAAATGCTGTAAGTAATTTAAAACATCTACTTAATGTGTGCAAGGATAGGGAATTAAATGAACAAGAGAAACAGTTGATTGAAAAATTTGAGGAATATAAAAAGGAATTTGAAAGAGCGATGGATGACGATTTTAATACAGCAGATGCTATTTCAGTTTTATTTGAAATGGCAAAAACAGCTAATACAAATATTAGTGGAAATTCTTCAAAGAAATTGATAGAATATATTTTAGAAGTGTTTTTAAAGTCGTCAGAAATTCTCGGGCTTTTTTATAAAGGCACAGAAGTACAACTAAATGATGAAGAAATAATGGCTTTAATAGAGGAAAGGCAAAAAGCAAGGAAAGAAAAGAATTGGAAACTGGCTGACGAGATAAGAGATAAATTAAAAGAACGGGGAATAATACTAGAAGATACCCCAGAAGGAGTAAGGTGGAAAAAGGTTTGATGAAACATTTTGAAGATAAGGGATTTTTTACAAAAAGGGGGTTTTAAGTCTATCACCCCTCGTTTTGGCTTTTATAGGAGATAGCGTTTATGACCTTTATATTCGTACAATGACAGTTAACAAAAGCAATCGTCCAGTCCACTTTTTGAACAAAGAGACGGTCAAGTATGTTAAAGCCAAATCTCAAGCTAACGCCATAAAAAGAATTTACGATTTTCTCACTGAAGAAGAAAAAGACATTGTAAAAAGAGGAAGAAATGTAAAGTCTGCTACAATACCTAAAAACGCCGATGTACAAGATTACAGATATGCTACAGCTTTTGAGGCTTTAATTGGCTATTTGTATCTTACAAAAGATTTTAAAAGGTTAGAAGAGATACTCAAGCTTTCTGTACAATTCAATGAAGAATAAGGTGGGAATTATGGAAGAACAAAATATAATTTTTGGAAGAAATCCAGTGATAGAAGCTATAAGAGGCGGTAGAGAAATTGAAAAGATTTATGTTTCTAAAACTGCAGGTGGAAATATTTCAAAAATAATAAACCTTGCAAAAGAAAATGGTATTGTAGTTTCAACTACTGATAATGAAACGCTGGATAAACTCTCTAATTTTCAGAATCATCAAGGAGTTGTAGCTTTATGTGCTCTGTACAAATATTTTGACGTAGAAGACCTTTTAGAATATGCTGAGCAAAAGGGAGAGAAGCCTTTTTTAGTAATACTTGATGGCATAACAGACCCCCATAATTTAGGTGCGATCATAAGGAGTGCAGAAGCTTTTGGAGTTCACGGGATCATAATTCCCAAAAGACGAGCTGTTGGCGTTAATGCTACTGTGGTGAAAACTTCAGCAGGAGCAGTTGAGTACGTAAAAATTGCAAAGGTATCTAATATAAATAAAACTATAAAAAAACTTAAGGAAAAAGGATTGTGGATTGTTGGCACAGAAGCAAATGCAGAGAAAAGTTTTGGAGATTTAGATTATGATATTCCCCTTGCGCTTGTCATTGGAAGTGAAGGAGAAGGGATTTCCAAATTAATTTTACAAAACTGCGATTTTGTAGTTAAAATTCCTATGTGGGGGCATATAAATTCTCTCAATGCCTCTGTTGCAGCTTCTCTGATGATTTATCAAATTGTATCAAAAAGAATTAAGTAAGGCGTGATTAGATGTACATGCTTGTAGATGGTTACAATGTCATAAACAACTGGCAGGTCCTTAAAGAGGAAGCACAAAAAAGCTTGGAAGATGCAAGAAGTAAATTGATTGATATGCTGGCTGACTTTAAGGGGTATTCAGGTATAAACATAATATTGGTTTTTGATGCTATGTATGTAAAGGGAAGTTTAGAAAAACACGAAGAAATTAATGGGATTGAGGTAGTTTATACAAAAGAAGGAGAATCGGCGGATTATTTTATAGAGTCAAAAGTAGTGGAATTGTCTAAAAAGGAACAGGTGGTTGTGGTGAGTTCCGATTGGACTATTCAACAGGTGGTTTTAGCCCATGGTGCAATAAGGATGTCTGCCAGAGAGCTTTATGAAGAAATGAATAAATATATTGAAAGTCACAAGAAAAGTTATGTGAATAATATTTATAAAGACAATTTGGAATCTCGCCTTGATGATGAAATCGTAAAAAAGTTGCGCAAAATGTCAGAAAGCAGCTAAAATTAGCTTGACTACTTTTACCAATGTAATGTATAATTATAACGTATAAAGTTGCCTGAATATTAAATGGGGCGGTATTGGTGAAATCTGGGACGCAGCAGGACTACTATGAACCATACGACCACATGCAGGAGGAAGAAATTGTTTTTAAAGCTCAAAAGGGGGATGAGGCTGCCTTAGAGTATCTTATCGATAGGTATAAGAGCTTTGTAAAAACTAAAGCACGAGCGTATTTTTTAGTCGGCGCAGACAGAGAGGACATTGTGCAAGAAGGAATGATAGGGCTTTATAAGGCAATTCGCGATTACAAAAGTGATAAGCTCACCTCTTTTAAGGCTTTTGCGGAATTATGCATAACTCGTCAAATTATCACCGCTATCAAAACTGCCACAAGGCAAAAACACATACCTTTGAATTCTTATGTTTCCCTCAATAAGCCGATCTTTGATGAAGAGTCTGACAGAACGCTTATGGATATTGTCTCCAATGAATGTATTTCTGACCCTGAAGAATTAATAATAAGCAAAGAGGAATACGTTAATATTGAGAGCAAAATGGAAGAGTTGTTAAGTGGCTTAGAGTGGGAAGTTTTGGTATCATATTTAGATGGTAAATCATATCAAGAAATCGCTGAAGATTTAAGCAGACATGTGAAATCCATAGATAATGCTCTGCAAAGGGTCAAAAGAAAATTAGAAAGATATCTTGAAATGAGGAACAGCTAACTATTGACATTTAGAAAACTTTATAGTAAAATCAAAAATCGGAGTTGTGATACTCCTTTTGCCCACGTAGCTCAGTAGGCAGAGCGTCGCCTTGGTAAGGCGGAGGTCACCGGTTCGATCCCGGTCGCGGGCTCCAATTTTCTTGTTGATGTTTTTTTTTATCATAGAGGGTAGAGGATATGTTGCTTGCTTAAGTACATAGCGCAAAATGTATAAAATGTCGCTTTTGCGACATGTCAGACTGTAGACAAACTCATTATGATATGTTGGCATTTTGCATAAGTGAGTGACTTAACAGAGCAGTAACTAAACTTAGCGAGACCGAGAGGCGAAAGGGGGGCCGAAGCCAAGGATGGCGGAGGCGGGCACCTGAGGCACGGAGCCGAATGTGCCCGGAACCCCGCTTGAGCCCGAGGTCGAGCGATAGTTTAGTCTGCGATGTTACTGGAACGAACGATGCAAAATGCCAACAAATAGAACTTTGTCAACAGATTAAAATGTCGCTTTTGCGACATGGTTTAAGAAACACCAGGATAAGTTTATTGTAAAGGAGGATAAAGATGGCGAAGCAAAAATTTGAGAGGAAGAAACCCCATGTAAACATAGGGACGATAGGGCACGTAGACCATGGGAAGACGACATTGACATCAGCGATAACGATGGTATTATCAAAGATAGGATTGGCAGAAGCGAAGGGATATGATGAAATAGACAAAGCGCCAGAGGAGAAGGCAAGAGGAATAACAATAAACACGACCCACGTAGAATATGAGACAGAGAAGAGGCACTATGCGCACGTAGACTGTCCAGGGCACGCAGACTACGTAAAGAACATGATAACAGGGGCAGCACAGATGGATGGAGCAATACTTGTAGTATCAGCGGCAGACGGTCCAATGCCACAGACGAGGGAGCACATACTATTAGCGAGGCAGGTAGGAGTGCCATATATAGTAGTATTTTTAAACAAAGCGGACATGGTAGACGACGAGGAGTTAATAGAATTAGTAGAGATGGAAGTAAGGGAATTGTTGAACGAATATGATTTTCCAGGAGATGACACACCGATAGTAGTAGGGTCAGCATTAAAGGCATTAGAATGCGGATGTGGCAAGAGAGAATGTCAATGGTGCGGCAAGATATGGGAGTTAATGGATGAAGTAGACAATTATATACCGACACCAGAGAGGGATATAGACAAACCGTTCTTAATGCCAGTAGAGGATGTATTTACGATAACAGGAAGAGGGACAGTAGCGACAGGTAGAGTAGAGAGAGGGAAGATAAAGGTAGGAGACGAAGTAGAGATAATAGGACTTACAACGGAGTTAAGGAAGACAGTAGTGACAGGTGTAGAGATGTTCAGGAAGACGATGGACGAAGCGCAAGCGGGAGACAACATAGGAGTGTTATTAAGAGGAATACAGAGGGACGAAGTAGAGAGAGGGCAAGTATTGGCGAAGCCAGGGACGATAAAGCCGCACACCAAGTTTGAGGCACAGGTGTACGTATTGACGAAGGAAGAAGGAGGAAGGCACACACCATTTTTTGACGGATACAGGCCACAATTTTACTTCAGGACGACAGACGTGACAGGGGTAATACACCTGCCAGAGGGAGTAGAGATGGTAATGCCAGGGGACCATGTAACGATAAAAGTAGAGTTAATAACACCGATAGCGATGGAGGAAGGTTTGAAGTTTGCTATAAGAGAAGGCGGCCGTACAGTAGGTGCTGGCGTTGTGTCAGCAATTGAAGAGTAAAAAAGAAGCCGGGTTCAAACCTGGCTTCTTTTGAGTTAAATCAATGCTTTAGCAAACTGTGCAAAATGTCAACTAATGAGCTACCTACAAATCTTTGACACAGACTTTTTGTTTTTGGTGATTGACAAGAAGTTATATTTATGATAAATTTGACTAAGCAGTCGAATCACCGGGAGGTGTAATAATTGAGAGTAAAAATTACATTGGCATGTACTGAGTGTAAGAATAGAAACTATCATACAACAAAAAATAAGAAGAATGACCCTGATAGGTTAGAATTAATGAAATACTGCAAATTCTGCAAAAAGCATACCTTGCATAGAGAGACTAAGTAGTTTTTAAAACTTTAAGAGGATGTGAGGAAATGGCCGGTGAAGGAAGAAAAATTGTCAAGTTTTTCAAAGATGTAAGGGCAGAAATGAAAAAGGTGACATGGCCAAGCAGAGAAACTATGATAACTTATACGGAAATTGTATTAATAGTAGTAGCTCTTTTTACAGTATTCATTTTTTTGATTGACTCAGTTTTTAGTTATCTATTAAAGCTCATTATTAAAGTTTAAAGGAGGTTGGGGCGAGTCCCCAGAGGTTGACTATGCCAGAAAAAGAAAATGCAAAGTGGTATGTGGTTCATACCTATTCTGGATATGAAAACAAAGTTAAGGCTAATTTAGAGAAAATTGTAGAGAATAGGAATTTGCAGCATTTAATTCACCAAATCATCGTACCTACGGAAAAAGTTGTTGAGATTAAAGACGGTAAAAAGAAAACTGTCGAGAGAAAGATTTTCCCGGGTTACGTTTTGGTGAAAATGGTTATGACAGATGATACTTGGTACGTTGTGCGAAATACCAGGGGTGTTACAGGATTTGTAGGCCCTGGATCTAAACCTGTACCATTAACTGAAGCGGAAGTTAGAGCTTTAGGTATAAAAGAGATTCCAACTGCAGTTGACCTTAATGTAAAAGATACTGTCAGGGTTATTTCTGGGCCTTTTGAGAATTTTATTGGAGTAGTTCAAGAGATTTATCCAGAAAGACAAAAGGCGAAAGTTTTAATTTCCATGTTTGGGAGAGAGACACCGGTTGAATTTGACCTTGTACAACTTCAAAAAATATAAAAGTAGAAACTCATAAGCTATTTTAATTTGGTAAGGAGGTGTAATCATGGCAAAGAAAGTGGCAGCAGTTGTAAAAATACAGTTGCCAGCGGGAAAAGCTACTCCTGCGCCACCAGTAGGTACTGCTTTAGGACCTCACGGTGTTAATATAATGGCTTTTTGTAAAGAGTTCAATGAAAGGACAGCCAAAGACGCAGGGCTAATAATTCCTGTTGTTATTACAATATATGCAGACAGGTCATTTAGTTTTATAACTAAAACTCCACCAGCAGCTGTGCTACTCAAAAAGGCAGCTGGAATAGAGTCAGGTTCTCCGCAACCTAACAAACAAAAAGTAGGAAAAATTACAAGGGAGCAGCTTAGAGAAATTGCTGAAATCAAGATGAAAGACTTAAATGCTTCTGATATAGAGGCTGCTATGCGGATGATAGCAGGTACTGCAAGAAGCATGGGTATAGAGATTGTATAAAAATAAGTGGGAGGAAAGTCCGATAATACCACAAGGAGGTTAGAAAATGAAACGTGGGAAAAAATATTTAGAGAGCTTAAAGTTATATGACAAAACACAGCAGTATTCCAGTGATGAAGCAATAGATATTGTTTTGAAAACTGCAAAGGCAAATTTTGACGAAACAATTGATTTAGCTGTAAGACTAGGTGTTGACCCAAGACATGCTGACCAACAGGTAAGAGGTACAGTAGTGCTTCCTCACGGAACAGGAAAAAGTGTGAAAGTATTAGTTTTTGCAAAAGGGGAAAAAGCTAAAGAAGCAGAAGCAGCAGGCGCTGATTATGTGGGAGCAGAAGAATTAGTTGCAAAAATTCAAAATGAAAATTGGTTTGATTATGATGTTGTAGTTGCAACTCCTGATATGATGGCAGCTGTAGGGAGATTAGGTAAAATATTAGGTCCAAAAGGATTAATGCCAAACCCTAAATCAGGTACTGTGACTTTTGATTTAGAAAAAGCTATTAAAGAAATTAAAGCTGGTAAGATTGAGTACAGGGTGGATAAAGCAGGTATAATTCACGTTCCTATAGGGAAAAAATCCTTTGGGAAAGAGAAGTTATTAGAAAACTTCAGAGCAGTTATGGATGCTATAATCAAGTCCAAACCAGCAGCCGCAAAAGGACAATACATCAAAAGTGTAGTGTTATCTTCTACAATGGGACCAGGTGTGAAGGTTAATCCTTTAAAGATTTTTTAATAAAAGTTGTTGACAGACAAAAAGATGTAAGGTATAATAAGTGACGTTGAAATTGAATAAAAAGACCGTAGACAGTGGGTGTGCTTTTGCACGTAAATCCCACCGAGGTTTTTAGAAATAAATTCCCAAAAGGGATCCTCGTGTCTACGGGATCCTTTTTAAATTTTTTAAGGAGGTGGGAAGGTGGGCACAGCAAAAGAGAAAAAGCAACAAATCGTAGCAGAGTTTAAAGACAAATTGTCACGAGCACAAACAGTGATTTTTTCAAACTTTAGTGGCTTGACTGTAGAAGATGATACTATATTAAGACGCAAATTTAGAGAAGCTAATTCTGAGTACAAAGTCTACAAAAATACTTTAATGACTATTGCAGCTAAGGAACTAGGCTATGGAGATGATTTAATTAAATATTTTGAAGGGCCAACTTCTGTAGCTTTTGGATACGATGACCCTGTTGCGCCTGCTAAAGTTCTTGTGGAATTTATGAAAGATCACAAGGGAATTGAGTTAAAAGCAGGTCTTGTAAATGGGAAGTTAGTGACAGTTGAAGAAATTAAGGCTTTGGCAGAGCTTCCTTCAAGGGAAGAGCTTGTGGCGAAAGCTTTGGGCAGCATGAAAGCTCCTATTACAAATCTCGTTTTTGTGCTGTCTGGTACATTGAGAAGTTTGTTATATGCTTTGAATGCAGTGAAAGAGAAAAAGCAAGCTGAAGCTTGAAAACAAAAATAAAAATTTTAAGATGGAGGTAGAGAAAATGAACAAAGAGGAAATTTTGGAAGCCATAAAAAATATGACAGTTCTAGAATTAGCTGAATTGGTAAAAGCTTTAGAGGAGGAATTTGGCGTATCTGCGGCAGCTCCTGTAGCAGTTGCAGCAGCTCCAGCAGCTGGAGCACCAGCAGCAGCACCAGCTGAAGAAAAAACAGAATTTGATGTTATTTTACAAGAAGTAGGTAGCGACAAGATAAAAGTTATCAAGGTTGTGAGAGAAGTAACAGGCTTAGGACTAAAAGAAGCAAAAGATTTAGTAGAAAGTGCTCCAAAGCCAGTTAAAGAAGGAGTAAGCAAAGACGAAGCAAATCAAATCAAAGCAAAATTCGAAGAAGTTGGTGCAAAAGTAGAAATAAAATAAGGGCAAAAATTTTGCCCTTATTTTTTTATGGGGAATTGTTGACATAAATCTTCACTTGTGCTATTATAATAAATTGCATTAATAGTGGCCTTTTTTATTTGTTAATATATGTATATGTATAAGAGGACGACTGTTGGTGAATAATAATGGTAAAATAGGGTTCTTTTGTGCGCAATCCAAAAGTTGAAAACTTTTGGTAATTTACATTTTTTAAGGGGTGAAATGGATGATACGTCCTGTACAAGTGGGCAACAAGACAAGAATGAGCTTTGCCAAGATCGACGAAGTATTAGAAATGCCCGACCTTATTGAAGTTCAAAAGAAGTCCTACAAATGGTTTTTAGAGGAGGGATTGAGAGAAGTCTTTAGAGAAATTTCCCCAATAGAGAGCTTTACGGGGAATTTGGCATTAGAATTTGTCGATTACAGATTAGAAAACAACCCCAAATATTCTGTAGAAGAATGCAAAGACAGAGACACTACATATGCTGTACCGATGAAAGTCAAAGTACGCCTTACCAACAGGGAAACAGGGGAAATCAAAGAATCTGAAGTTTTCATGGGAGATTTCCCTTTAATGACGGAAAAGGGTACTTTTATTATAAATGGTGCAGAGCGTCTAATTGTCAGCCAGTTAGTCAGGTCTCCAGGGGTGTATTATGAACAGCAATTTGATAAGTTTGGGAAAAAGCTGATTTTTGCTACTGTCATTCCAAATAGGGGAGCATGGTTGGAATACGAAGAAGACTCTAATGATATATTTTATGTAAGAATTGATAGAACCAGAAAAGTCCCAATAACTGTGTTGTTAAGGGCATTAGGCTATAGCACTGACGTTCAAATACTTGAACTTTTAGGTGAAGAAGAAAAAATCAAAACTACTTTAGATAAAGACACGACTAAATCTGAAGAAGAAGCCCTTATAGAAATTTATAAAAGGTTAAGACCGGGAGAACCCCCTACTGTTGAAAGTGCGAGAAATCTTCTTTATGCGCTATTCTTTGACCCCAAAAGATATGATTTAGCAAAGGTAGGACGCTATAAGTTTAACAAAAAGCTTGCTCTAAAAGCGAGAATTGCAAATTTAAAAAGCGCGAAAAAAATTGTCAATCCTGTTACGGGCGAAGTTTTAGTAGAAGAAGGAGAAAAGATTTCCAAAGAAAAAGCAGAAGAAATTCAAAATTGCGGAATAAATGAAGTAGAGGTTTTGGTAGAAGGAAAAGTAGTAAAAGTAATAGGAAATAATACTGTTGATATAAATAAATATCCTATGCCTTATGACGTTTCCAGTTTGAACATTAAGGAAAAAGTAAATTTAAATGTGTTGAAAGAGATTCTCAATAACTTCTCTGACGAGGAAGCTATCATAAATGAGATTAAAAACAGAATGGATGAACTCATACCTAAGCATATCACCAAAGATGACATAATAGCTAGTATAAACTACAACTTGAATTTATCCCATGGTATAGGTTCAGTTGATGATATAGACCATTTAGGTAATAGAAGATTAAGGTCTGTAGGGGAACTATTGCAAAATCAATTTAGAATTGGTCTTGCGAGATTAGAACGAGTAGTTAAAGAAAGAATGACAATTCAAGATGTCAATGAAATAACACCTCAAAACCTGATAAATATTCGCCCTGTGGTTGCGGCAATTAAAGAGTTTTTTGGCAGTTCACAACTTTCACAATTTATGGACCAGACAAATCCTTTAGCAGAACTTACTCACAAAAGAAGAGTCAGCGCATTAGGTCCTGGTGGACTAAGCAGAGAAAGAGCAGGTTTTGAAGTAAGAGACGTTCACTATTCTCACTACGGCAGAATTTGCCCGATTGAGACTCCTGAAGGACCAAACATTGGTCTTATTGGCTCTTTGACAACTTATGCGAGAGTGAATGAGTATGGGTTTATTGAGGCTCCATATAGAAAAGTTGATAAGACGACAGGAAAGGTAACAGATGAAATTGTCTATATGACAGCAGATGCGGAAGATGAGTATATAATTGCACAGGCTAACGAGCCATTGGATGAAAACAATAGATTTGTCAATGAAAAAGTTGTATGTCGATTAAAAGAGGAAATAATAGCTGTTCCGCCTACTGAAGTAGACTTCATGGACGTTTCACCGAAGCAGATTGTGTCGGTTGCCACTGCAATGATACCTTTTTTGGAGAATGACGATGCTAATAGGGCTTTGATGGGGTCTAACATGCAAAGGCAGGCAGTTCCGCTGATAAAGCCAGAAGCGCCTATTATAGCAACGGGTATAGAGTATAAAGCTGCAAGAGATTCAGGAGTAGTTGTCATTGCTAAAAACGACGGAATAGTGGAAAAAGTTACTGCTGATAAAGTTGTGATAAGAACAAAAGATGGAAGACGTGATGAATACAATTTATTGAAGTTTAAAAGGTCAAACCAGGGTACTTGCATAAATCAAAGGCCCATTGTGAATGAAGGAGATGAGGTAAAGAAAGGACAAGTAATATGTGACGGACCTTCCACTGACCAAGGTGAAATTGCCCTTGGGAGAAATGTTTTGGTAGGATTTATGCCTTGGGAAGGTTATAACTACGAGGACGCTATTTTAATAAGTGAGGAATTAGTAAGAGACGACTCATTAACCTCTATTCACATTGAAGAGTACGATGCAGAAGCGAGAGATACAAAACTAGGACCCGAAGAGATAACAAGAGAAATTCCAAATGTGGGGGAAGACGCTTTAAAGGATTTGGATGAGCGCGGGATAATAAGAATAGGTGCAGAGGTTACAGCTGGAGACATATTAGTAGGTAAAGTAACGCCAAAAGGGGAAACAGAGCTTACAGCAGAAGAAAGACTTTTAAGAGCGATATTTGGTGAAAAAGCTAGAGAAGTAAGGGATACATCTTTACGCGTTCCTCACGGTGAATCAGGTATTGTAGTGGATGTCAAAGTTTACTCTAGAGAAAATGGAGATGAATTGCCACCCGGTGTCAACCAGATGGTGAGGGTATTTGTTGCCCAAAAGAGGAAAATTTCTGTCGGCGATAAGATGGCGGGAAGACACGGTAACAAGGGTGTTATTTCGAGAATACTTCCTGTTGAAGATATGCCATTTTTGCCGGATGGTACACCTCTTCAGATATGTTTAAACCCATTAGGCGTTCCTTCCCGTATGAATATAGGTCAGGTTTTGGAAGTTCACTTAGGTCTTGCTGCAAAAGCACTTGGATGGCATATTGCTACTCCTGTTTTTGATGGAGCCACAGAAGAAGATATACAGGAGCTTTTAGCTAAATCCGGTTTTTCACCAGATGGGAAAGTGCAACTATACGATGGAAGGACAGGAGAGCCCTTTGATAACAAGGTTACAGTAGGTTACATGTACATGTTGAAATTGCATCACCTTGTCGATGATAAGATGCACGCAAGGTCTACAGGACCTTATTCTCTGGTTACTCAGCAGCCGTTGGGCGGAAAAGCACAATTTGGCGGTCAGAGATTTGGTGAAATGGAAGTGTGGGCACTGGAAGCTTATGGTGCAGCTCATACTTTGCAAGAGATTTTAACAGTAAAATCAGACGACGTCTCTGGTCGTGTCAAAACCTATGAGGCTATAGTAAAAGGCGAAAACATACCTGAACCGGGTATACCAGAGTCCTTTAAGGTGTTGGTAAAAGAGCTACAGAGCTTATGTCTTGACGTGAAAGTTATTACAGAAGACAATCAAGAGATTGCCTTAAAAGAATTTGAAGATGAAGATGACTCCGATGTGCCAGAGGCTACTCTTAATATCAATATAGAAGGAAGAGAAGATGCACCGCCAGAAGAAGTTTATGAAGAAGGCTATGAAGAAGGATACGAAGAAAGTGAAGAACTTCCAGAAGACATCGATTTTGAGCCGGACAGCTTTGAGATAGAAAATGATGACTTAATGTTTGATGATGACTTTGATGTCTAAAAATCAAAATTTATTAATGAAAGGAGCGACACTCCTTGTTTGAGTTGAAAAACTTTGAAGCTATTAAGATCGGTTTGGCATCACCTGAAAAAATAAGAGAATGGTCAAGGGGGGAAGTAAAAAAGCCTGAAACTATAAACTACAGGACGTTAAAACCAGAAAAAGATGGGCTTTTCTGTGAGCGAATTTTTGGACCTACAAAAGACTGGGAATGCCACTGTGGTAAGTATAAAAGAGTTAGATACAAAGGTGTTGTCTGTGATAGGTGCGGTGTTGAGGTTACACGTTCTAAAGTTAGAAGAGAAAGAATGGGGCATATTGAACTTGCTGCCCCAGTTTCCCATATATGGTATTTTAAAGGTATACCCAGCCGCATGGGACTCCTTCTCGACATGTCTCCAAGAGCTTTAGAAAAAGTTTTATACTTTGCTTCCTATGTAGTAATTGACCCAGGTGACACTCCTCTTACCAAAAAGCAGTTATTGTCAGAGAAAGAGTACAGAGAATATTTGGACAAATATGGTAATAGGTTTAGAGCAGGAATGGGAGCAGAAGCTATAAAAGAGTTGTTGCAAGAGATTGACCTTGAAAAATTGAGCAAAGAACTGAAAGCGGAGATAAGAGAATCTACAGGCCAAAAAAGGGTAAGGGCTATAAGAAGATTAGAAGTAGTGCAGGCTTTTATAGATTCGGGTAACAGACCGGAGTGGATGATTTTAGAGGTTATTCCTGTTATACCACCTGATTTAAGGCCTATGGTGCAGTTGGATGGCGGACGCTTTGCTACTTCAGACCTCAATGACTTATATAGAAGAGTTATAAACAGAAACAATAGATTAAAAAGGCTTTTAGACCTCGGTGCTCCTGACATCATAGTTAGAAATGAGAAGAGAATGCTTCAAGAAGCAGTAGACGCTTTAATAGATAATGGAAGAAGAGGAAGACCTGTCACAGGGCCAGGCAACAGACCTTTAAAGTCTCTTTCAGACATGCTAAAAGGTAAACAGGGAAGATTCCGTCAAAATCTTTTGGGTAAAAGGGTAGACTATTCAGGTCGTTCTGTTATAGTTGTAGGACCTGAACTCAAAGTTTATCAGTGTGGTTTGCCAAAAGAAATGGCATTAGAGCTTTTTAAGCCTTTTGTGATGAAAAAATTAGTTGATGAAGGTTTGGCACAGCACATAAAAAGCGCTAAGAGAATGGTTGAAAAAGTAAAGCCTGAAGTGTGGGATGTATTGGAGGAAGTTATAAAAGAACATCCTGTTCTTTTAAATAGAGCTCCGACACTTCACAGACTCGGTATCCAAGCTTTTGAACCAGTGCTGGTAGAAGGAAGAGCTATAAAGCTTCATCCTCTTGTGTGTACGGCTTATAACGCAGACTTTGACGGTGACCAGATGGCTGTTCACATACCGCTGTCAGTGGAAGCTCAAGCCGAAGCAAGGTTTTTAATGTTGGCAGCAAACAACATATTAAAGCCGCAAGATGGAAAACCTGTCATGACACCTACGCAAGACATGGTTTTGGGATGTTATTATTTAACTGCAGATGAGGATGGGGTATTGGGTGAAGGTAAATATTTCTCCAGCCCAGAAGAAGCTATTATGGCATACCAATTAGGATATATTCACATCCACGCAAAAATAAAAGTAAAAATGACAAGAGAAATTGACGGGGTGAAAAGGTCGAAGATAATTGAGACGACGGTCGGTAAAATCATTTTTAACGAGGCTATACCTCAAAATTTGGGCTATGTCGACAGGACAAACCCAGAAACCGCTTTTGACCTTGAAGTCAATGATTTAGTCGATAAATCTAAATTGGGAAAAATTCTTGATAGAGTCTATAGATTACACGGACCTACAAAGACAGCAGAAACTCTTGATAAAATTAAAGAATTAGGATTTAGATATTCTACAAAAGCAGCTATTACAGTAAGCGTATCTGACATGGTAATACCTAAAGAAAAGGAACAGCTGCTAAAAGAAGCAGATGAAATGGTAAGTAAAATTGAAAGCCAATTCAGACGCGGTCTCATATCTGAAGAAGAGAGATATGAAAGCGTCATAAGGACATGGAATATGACTACAGAAAAAGTAACAGAGGCTCTTATGGCAAGCCTTGATAAGTTCAACCCGATATTTATGATGGCTCACTCTGGAGCAAGAGGAAGCAAAAATCAGATAAGGCAACTGGCAGGAATGAGAGGCCTCATGGCAGACCCTTCAGGAAGAATTATAGAGCTGCCTATAAGGTCTAACTTTAGAGAAGGTCTCAATGTTTTGGAATTCTTCATATCTACTCACGGTGCAAGAAAAGGTCTTGCAGATACAGCTTTAAGAACTGCCGACTCTGGTTATTTGACCAGAAGGCTTGTAGATGTTAGCCAAGACGTGATAGTTAGAGAGGATGATTGTGGCACTGATGAAGGCATTTATGTAGAAGAAATAAGAGAAGGAAACGAAGTCATTGAAAAATTGGTAGACAGAATAATTGGAAGAGTTGCAGCAGAGGATATAGTAGACAGCGAAGGCAATATAATTGTTAGAAGGAATGAGATGATAAATGAAGAAGAGGCTGAAAGAATTGAAAAAGCAGGTATTACAAGAGTTAAAATAAGGTCACTTTTGACATGTAGGTCTAGACACGGCGTATGCAGAATGTGCTATGGAAGAAACCTTGCAACTGGTGAACCAGTTGATATAGGTGAAGCGGTAGGTATTATCGCAGCCCAGGCAATAGGAGAACCTGGTACACAGCTTACCATGAGAACTTTCCACACTGGTGGTGTAGCTGGTGCAGATATCACTCAAGGTCTTCCAAGAGTGGAGGAACTTTTTGAGGCGAGAAAACCAAAAGGACTTGCTGTAATATCTGAAATTTCTGGTGTTGTTAAAATCAATGAATCCAAAAAAAGGCGTGAGGTCATCGTTACAGACGAAGAAAATAATATTTCCAAAACATACCTTATTCCGTATGGTTCCAGGCTTAAAGTTCATGACGGTCAAGTGATACAGGCAGGAGATGAACTGACAGAAGGGTCTGTAAATCCTCATGACCTTTTGAAAATAAAGGGTATATTTGCTGTACAAACTTATTTGCTACAAGAGGTCCAAAAAGTTTACAGATTACAAGGTGTTGAAATAAATGATAAGCATATTGAAGTAATAATAAGACAAATGATGAGAAAAGTAAAAGTAGAAGACCCAGGAGATACTTCAATGCTTCCTGGAGAGCTTATAGATATGTTTAAATTCGAAGATGAAAACAAAAAAGCAATTGAAAAAGGATTAAGACCCGCTACTGGAAGAAGAGCTCTTTTGGGAATTACAAAGGCGGCTTTGGCAACAGATTCTTTCTTATCAGCTGCTTCTTTCCAAGAGACGACAAGAGTGCTTACAGATGCGGCTATAAAAGGTAAAGTAGACCCGCTCTTAGGATTAAAAGAAAATGTGATAATAGGTAAACTAATTCCTGCTGGAACAGGTTTGTCACGCTATAGAAATATTTCTGTTGTAAAAAAAGTGAATGACCAACAGGAAAGACAAGATAAAGAAAAAGAAGAAACAGAAGTAAAGGCAAGCAACTAAAGATTGAAACGAAATTCTACTGTTGACAGCTAAACTGCTTAATGATAAAATTATTAAGTGTGTTAAAAACCGCTGTCCTGATGGGAGGAAGGCGAATGGCGGGACAAGATTGCCCTTCTAAGCGGGTGGTTGGAGCGAAGCAGACTCTAAAAGCAATAATGAATTGCAATGTACTTCAGGTCTACATTGCAAAAGATGCGGAAGAACATGTTACTAAAAAAATAAAAGAACTATGTGAGGAAAAATCAATTAGAATAGTGTACGTCGATACTATGAAGGAACTTGGGGTAATGTGTGGTATTGATGTAAATGCTGCCGCTGCTGCGGATATTATAGGTGAAAAGAAATAATTACCCCTTTGAGGGGGTAATTATTTCTTGATTTATTTGGAAGGAGGTGCAAAAATGCCAACAATAAATCAGTTAGTAAGACAAGGAAGAAAACCTGTGAAAGCTAAATCTGCTGCTCCAGCTTTAGAGGGTAATCCTCAAAAGAGAGGAGTTTGTGTTGTAGTAAAGACTACAACTCCTAAGAAGCCAAATTCAGCATTGAGAAAAATAGCAAGGGTAAGGCTAACAAATGGTACAGAGGTTACAGCGTACATCCCTGGTATAGGTCACAATTTGCAGGAACACTCTGTAGTTTTAGTAAGAGGTGGAAGGGTTAAAGACCTCCCAGGTGTAAGGTACAAGATTATCAGAGGAGCCCTTGATGCTGCGGGTGTTGCCAATAGAAAGCAAGCTCGTTCAAGGTATGGCGCTAAAAAGCCTAAAAAGTAAAAAAAGATGAAATGGAACTATAATGTATCTAGTAGAGTTAATTATTGTAAAGTTTTTACACAAAAGGAGGGAAAAGGATGCCAAGGAAAGGTCATGTGGAAAGAAGAGAGGTCCTTCCTGATCCTGTATATAATAGCAAAAAAGTTTCCAAACTAATTAATAAGGTAATGTGGGATGGCAAAAAGAGTTTAGCTCAAAAGATTTGTTATGGAGCTTTTGACATAATAAGAGAAAAGACAGGAAGAGATCCTCTTGAAGTTTTTGAAGAAGCTTTAAATAATGTTATGCCTGTTCTTGAAGTAAGGCCTCGAAGAGTAGGTGGTGCCACTTACCAAGTTCCTATGGAAGTAAGGCCTGAAAGAAGGCTTTCTCTTGGAATAAGATGGCTTGTAGAGTATGCAAGGCAAAGAAGTGGCAAATCTATGATGGAAAAATTAGCGTTGGAGATAATGGATGCTGCAAATAATACTGGCGGAAGTGTTAAGAAGAAAGAAGATACTCATAAAATGGCCGAAGCTAATAAAGCTTTTGCTCATTATAGATGGTAATTGTTTATAGGGGGTAGTGAATCTAGGGTACAAGAAAGGAGGATGGAAGATGCCAAGAGACTACAGCTTAGATAAAGTTAGGAACATTGGTATTATGGCGCATATAGATGCAGGGAAAACCACTACTACCGAGCGAATACTTTTTTATACAGGGAAAGTTCATAAGTTAGGAGAAGTCCACGAAGGTACTGCTACAATGGATTGGATGGTACAAGAGCAGGAAAGAGGTATAACTATAACTTCTGCGGCTACTACTTGTTATTGGAAAGGACATAAAATAAACATTATTGATACGCCGGGACACGTGGACTTTACTGTAGAAGTTGAAAGGTCTCTTAGAATATTAGATGGAGCTGTTGCGGTTTTTTCTGCAAAAGAGGGTGTTGAGCCTCAATCTGAAACTGTGTGGAGACAGGCTGACAAATATCATGTTCCAAGAATTGCCTATGTAAATAAAATGGATATAATAGGTGCTGACTTTTTCAATGTAATAAAAATGATAAAGGAAAGATTGGGAGCTAATCCTGTAGCTATACAAATTCCTATTGGAAAAGAAGATACCTTCAGAGGCATTGTAGATTTAATTAAAATGGAAGCCATAATATATGAAGACGACTTAGGTACTGTTATGGATGAAGCTGAAATACCAGATGACCTAAAGGATTTGGCTCAAGAATATAGAGAAAAGTTATTAGAAGCAATTTCCGAACAAGATGAGATTATTTTGGAAAAGTATTTAGAAGGGGAAGAAATAACAGAAGAAGAGATTCACAAAGCATTAAGAAAGGGTACAATAAATGGTGAATTAGTTCCGGTAGTCTGTGGTTCTTCTTATAAAAACAAAGGAATCCAACCCATGTTGGATGCTATAGTGAGATATCTCCCTTCACCGGTAGATATACCGCCTGTAAAAGGCATGGCTTTAGGGACTGGTGAGGAGATTGAGAGAAAAGCCGATGATTCAGAGCCTTTTTCAGCGTTAGCATTTAAAATTATGGCGGACCCTTATGTAGGTAAGCTTGCTTTTTTTAGAGTATATTCTGGTACTTTGAATGCGGGGTCATATGTGTTGAATTCTACAAAAGGTAAAAAAGAAAGAGTAGGAAGAATCCTGCGAATGCATGCAAATCACAGAGAAGAAATTGATGCTGTATACACAGGTGATATAGTTGCAGCCGTTGGACTAAAAGATACTACAACAGGAGATACGCTCTGTGATGAGAATCATCCAATACTTTTAGAATCAATGGATTTTCCAGAACCAGTTATTTCTGTTGCTATAGAGCCTAAGACTAAAGCTGCTCAAGAAAAAATGACTATGGCTTTATTGAAACTAGCTGAAGAAGACCCTACTTTTAAGACATATACTGACCAAGAGACAGGACAGACAATAATAGCTGGTATGGGAGAATTGCACTTAGAGATAATTGTTGATAGGCTAAGAAGAGAGTTTAATGTTGATTGCAATGTAGGTAAGCCTCAAGTTGCTTACAAAGAGACTATTACTAAACCGGTTAAAATTGAAGGGAAATTTATTAGGCAATCCGGCGGACGCGGTCAGTATGGTCATGTTTGGTTGGAGATGGAACCAGCTCCTCGTGGAGAAGGCTATACATTTGAAAATCGCATTGTAGGAGGAGTTATTCCGAAAGAATATATTCCTGCAGTTGACGCAGGTGTTCAAGAAGCTATGCAAAACGGTGTTCTTGGAGGATACCCTGTTATCGATGTAAAAGTGGCATTGGTAGATGGTTCTTACCATGAAGTTGACTCCTCAGATATGGCATTTAAAATAGCTGGGTCTATAGCATTTAAGGAAGGCATGAAAAAGGCAAATCCTGTTCTTTTGGAACCTATTATGAAAGTGGAGGTTGTGGTTCCAGAAGAATACATGGGAGATATAATAGGAGATATAAATTCACGTCGTGGAAGAGTTGAAGGAATGGAAGCAAGAGCTGGAGCCCAGGTTATTAGAGCATTTGTGCCACTTGCTGAAATGTTTGGGTATGCCACTGATTTAAGGTCAAAAACTCAAGGAAGAGGAACTTACACTATGCAGTTCCATCATTATGAAGAAGTGCCAAAAAATATTGCTGATCAAATATTACAAAAAAAGTAAAGGAGGATAAAGATGGCGAAGCAAAAATTTGAGAGGAAGAAACCCCATGTAAACATAGGGACGATAGGGCACGTAGACCATGGGAAGACGACATTGACATCAGCGATAACGATGGTATTATCAAAGATAGGATTGGCAGAAGCGAAGGGATATGATGAAATAGACAAAGCGCCAGAGGAGAAGGCAAGAGGAATAACAATAAACACGACCCACGTAGAATATGAGACAGAGAAGAGGCACTATGCGCACGTAGACTGTCCAGGGCACGCAGACTACGTAAAGAACATGATAACAGGGGCAGCACAGATGGATGGAGCAATACTTGTAGTATCAGCGGCAGACGGTCCAATGCCACAGACGAGGGAGCACATACTATTAGCGAGGCAGGTAGGAGTGCCATATATAGTAGTATTTTTAAACAAAGCGGACATGGTAGACGACGAGGAGTTAATAGAATTAGTAGAGATGGAAGTAAGGGAATTGTTGAACGAATATGATTTTCCAGGAGATGACACACCGATAGTAGTAGGGTCAGCATTAAAGGCATTAGAATGCGGATGTGGCAAGAGAGAATGTCAATGGTGCGGCAAGATATGGGAGTTAATGGATGAAGTAGACAATTATATACCGACACCAGAGAGGGATATAGACAAACCGTTCTTAATGCCAGTAGAGGATGTATTTACGATAACAGGAAGAGGGACAGTAGCGACAGGTAGAGTAGAGAGAGGGAAGATAAAGGTAGGAGACGAAGTAGAGATAATAGGACTTACAACGGAGTTAAGGAAGACAGTAGTGACAGGTGTAGAGATGTTCAGGAAGACGATGGACGAAGCGCAAGCGGGAGACAACATAGGAGTGTTATTAAGAGGAATACAGAGGGACGAAGTAGAGAGAGGGCAAGTATTGGCGAAGCCAGGGACGATAAAGCCGCACACCAAGTTTGAGGCACAGGTGTACGTATTGACGAAGGAAGAAGGAGGAAGGCACACACCATTTTTTGACGGATACAGGCCACAATTTTACTTCAGGACGACAGACGTGACAGGGGTAATACACCTGCCAGAGGGAGTAGAGATGGTAATGCCAGGGGACCATGTAACGATAAAAGTAGAGTTAATAACACCGATAGCGATGGAGGAAGGTTTGAAGTTTGCTATAAGAGAAGGCGGCCGTACAGTAGGTGCTGGCGTTGTGTCAGCAATTGAAGAGTAAAACCAAGATTTTGTGCTAATAGCCTTTGCTATTAGCACAAAACTATTGGTATGTCAAGACTTGTAATGATTTGAGAGTTAGTATAAAATATTAAAGTTGGTTGAGGAAGTTAGGATTTTTTTTTGACTATTAAACGCCCGGATATGTGTATAGATAAAAGTGATTTATGATGGATAAAAGGAGGGAAAATAAAATGCCCAAGCAAAAAATTCGCATACGTTTAAAGGCTTTTGACCATGTTGTTTTAGATCAATCAGCTCAAAAAATAGTGGAAGCTGCAAAAAGGACAGGTGCTGAAGTTTCAGGACCGATTCCATTGCCAACCGAGAAAGATATTATAACAATTTTAAGAGCTCCTCATAAGTACAAAGATTCAAGAGAGCAGTTTGAAATGAGAACACATAAAAGGCTAATAGATATTTTAAATCCTACACCTAAAACGGTAGATGCTCTTATGAGACTTGATTTACCATCTGGTGTTGATATTGAAATAAAATTATAAGAAATTAAGACGCAGAAGCGTCCGCTGATTTCAGGAGGTTGATAAAGGTGAAGAAAGGTATTTTAGGCAGAAAACACGGTATGACTCAAATTTTTGATGAAAAAGGAGAAGTAATTCCAGTAACTGTAATTGAGGCAGGTCCTTGTGTTGTTGTGCAAAAAAAGACAGTTGAAACAGATGGATACAACGCTATCCAAGTTGGTTTTGGAGATATCAAAGAAAAAAGGGTGATAAAGCCTTTAAAAGGACATTTTAAAAAGGCAGGAGTACCTGTCAAGAGATATCTCAGGGAATTTAGGCTTGATGATATAAGTGGTTATGAAGTAGGCAACGAAATAAAAGTAGATATATTCAAGCCAGGAGATAGAGTAGATGTGACAGGTATTTCAAAAGGTAAAGGCTTTGCTGGTGTTGTAAAAAGGTTTGGTGCTAACAGAGGACCTATGTCCCACGGTTCTAAATATCACAGAAGAGTAGGTTCAATGGGTGCTACTACAGACCCTGGAAGGACCTTTAAGGGCAAAATTATGCCTGGTCATATGGGGCACAAGAGAGTTACTATACAAAATCTCGAAGTTGTAAAAGTTGATCCGTCTTTGAATTTGATGTTAGTGAAAGGATCGGTGCCAGGGCCAAAGGGATCGTTGCTTATCATAAAAGACTCAGTGAAGAGCAAGTGATGAAAGGAGGAAAAAGGATGCCTAAAGTAGCGGTTTATAATATAAAAGGGGAAAAAGTAGGAGAGATTGAATTAAAAGATTCAGTTTTTGGCGTCCCTGTAAATGTTCCTGTAATGCACGAGGCAGTGTTAAACTATTTGGCAAATCAAAGACAAGGCACTCATTCGACTAAAACCCGCGGCGAAGTTCGTGGAGGCGGAAGAAAGCCTTGGAGACAAAAAGGCACAGGAAGAGCTCGTCAGGGAAGTATAAGAGCACCACAATGGATTAAAGGTGGTGTTGTCTTTGGTCCAAAACCGAGAGATTATAGCTACAAACTACCTAAGAAAGTAAAAAGATTGGCTTTGAAGTCTGCACTTTCTTCTAAGGTGAGAGATAATGAAATTATAGTATTAGATGAGTTTAAGCTAGAGCAACCAAAGACAAAGAAAGTTGTTGAGGTTCTTAAAAATTTCAATGTTGACAATGCCTTGATAGTAATACCTGAAGGAGAAAAGAATATTGAATTGTCAGCGAGAAATATACCTGGTGTCAAGACTTTATATGCTAATTCCCTGAATACTTATGATATTTTAAAGTATGACAAGTTCATTATAACGAAAGACGCCGTGGGCATAGTCGAGGAGGTGTATGCTTGATGGAAGCTCGCGATATCATAATAAGACCAGTTATAACAGAAAAAAGCATGAATCTTATGGGTGAGAGGAAATACACCTTCATAGTCAACAAAAATGCTAACAAAATTCAAATAAAAAAAGCAGTAGAAGATATTTTTGGAGTCAAAGTAGAAAAAGTTTATACTATGAATTACAAAGGGAAACCCAAAAGGATGGGAAAATACGAAGGTAGGACAAATAGTTATAAAAAAGCGATAGTAAAACTCACGCCTGATAGTAAGGGAATAGAGTTCTTTGAGGGATTGCAGGCATAATTTCTGTTAAGGAGGGAAAGAAATGGGAATAAAAACATTTAAGCCGACATCTCCCGGAAGACGTCAGATGACGGTATTAACTTTTGAAGAAGTCACTAAGGACAAACCAGAAAAATCCTTAGTTGTTTCTTTGACCAAATCCGGCGGAAGAAATGTGTATGGAAGAATTACAGTGAGACATCGTGGCGGTGGACATAAGAGAAAATATAGAATTATAGATTTTAAAAGAGACAAAGACGGAATACCAGGTAAGGTTGCTGCTATAGAGTACGATCCAAACAGAACTGCGTATATTGCACTTATTCATTATGTTGACGGCGAAAAAAGATATATAATAGCTCCTCATGGCTTAAAAGTAGGAGATGTAATAGAGTCCGGCGAAAATGTAGATATAAAAATTGGTAATGCTTTGCCTTTGAGAAATATTCCTGTAGGAACGATAATTCACAATATCGAGCTTACACCGGGAAAAGGTGGACAGTTAGTAAGAGCTGCTGGTGCGGCTGCACAGCTTATGGCTAAAGAAGGAGATTATGTTCAAGTTAGAATGCCTTCCGGCGAGATTAGACTAATTCGTGCAGACTGTCGTGCTACAATTGGACAGGTGTCAAATTTAGACCATGAGAATGTTAAAATAGGAAAAGCAGGAAGGTCAAGATGGCTTGGAATAAGACCCACTGTTAGAGGTTCGGCGATGAATCCTGTTGACCATCCACATGGCGGTGGTGAAGGTAAAGCTCCAATTGGTCATCCAGGACCACTTACACCATGGGGTAAACCTGCATTGGGTTACAAGACACGTAAGAAACATAAGGCATCGGATAAATTTATTATTAAGAGACGCAAATAATTTAGGGAAAGGAGGCTAATGCTTTGAGCAGGTCTTTAAAAAAGGGTCCTTATGTCGACCAAAAACTTCTTAAGAAAATTATCGAGATGAACAAAAAGAATGAAAAGAAAGTTATCAAGACATGGTCAAGGAGTTCAACTATATTTCCTGAAATGGTAGGCCATACAATAGCGGTACACGATGGAAGAAAACATGTGCCTATTTATATAACAGAAGCGATGGTGGGTCATAAATTAGGGGAATTTGCTCCTACACGAACGTTCCGCGGCCATGCTGATACAGAGAAAACTTCCAAAGTTAAATAGGCGAAGGAGGAGATAGTGTGGAAGCAAGGGCTATTGCTAGGTATGTAAGAATTTCCCCACGAAAAGTCAGATTAGTCCTTGACTTGATACGCGGGAAACACGTAGATGAAGCGCTGACCATTTTGAGGTTTACGCCTAAGAGGGCAGCAGGTATAGTGGAAAAAGTGTTAAAGTCAGCTATTGCTAATGCGGAAAATAACCACGGCATGAACAGAGATAATCTGTATGTTGCTAAGGCTGTGGCAGATGAAGGCCCTATGATGAAAAGACTTTTTCCAAGAGCGATGGGTAGGGCGGATATAATAAGAAAAAGAACTAGCCACATTACAATAGTCGTTAAGGAAAGAGAATAAAGGAGGGATATGCGTGGGCCAAAAAGTACACCCATATGGACTAAGAGTAGGTGTTACTCAAGACTGGGTAGCTAAGTGGTATGCTGATGACAAAGACTTTGCCAAAACTCTGGTAGAAGATATTAAGATAAGAAATTATATAAAAGAGAAGTTGTATTCAGCTGGAATTCCTAAAATTGTAATTGAAAGAGCTTCTAACAGGATAAAGATAGATATTCATGCTGCAAAACCTGGAATGGTTATTGGAAAAGGTGGAGCTGGAATTGAAAAATTGAGAGAAGAATTAGAGAAGATGACAAACAAAACAGTTATTTTAAACATAGTTGAAGTTAAAACTCCAGAACTTAGTGCACAACTGGTAGCGGAAAATATAGCAGCTCAAATTGAAAAGAGAATATCCTACAGGAGAGCGATGAAACAAGCTATAGCAAGAGCTATGAAATTAGGCGCAAAAGGTATAAAAATTGCATGTTCAGGAAGGTTGGCTGGAGCGGAAATTGCTCGTACTGAAAGGTATCATGAAGGTGTTGTACCACTTCAAACATTGAGAGCAGACATTGATTACGGTTTTGCAGAAGCAAATACTACTTACGGCAAGATTGGAGTTAAAGTATGGATAAATAAAGGAGAGATACTGCCACAGCCTAAAAAGCAGGTAACCGCGGAAGGAGGTAAGTAAAAACATGTTAATGCCAAAAAGAGTAAAATACAGAAAACAGCAGAGAGGCAGAATAAAAGGCAATGCTACACGTGGTAATACATTAACTTATGGAGAGTATGGTTTGCAAGCGTTGGAACCAGGATGGATTACCGCCACCCAAATTGAGGCGGCAAGGGTTGCTATGACGAGGTTTATAAAAAGAGGCGGAAAGGTTTGGATAAAAATTTTTCCTGATAAACCTGTCACTAAAAAGCCGGCTGAAACACGTATGGGTTCTGGAAAAGGGTCTCCTGAATTTTGGGTAGCAGTTGTAAAACCTGGTAGAG
Source organism: Thermoanaerobacter kivui (assembly GCF_000763575.1). Taxonomy (NCBI): domain Bacteria; kingdom Bacillati; phylum Bacillota; class Clostridia; order Thermoanaerobacterales; family Thermoanaerobacteraceae; genus Thermoanaerobacter; species Thermoanaerobacter kivui. Next base: position 1,960,152 of record NZ_CP009170.1, on the reverse strand, counting down.
TGCTTTTTGAAATAGGTGGTGTTTCGGAAGAAGTAGCAAAAGAGGCTTTAAGGCTTGCAAAGCATAAACTGCCTATAAAGACAAAGTTTTTAAAACGTGAAGAATTGGGTGGTGAAGAGAATGAAAGCTAAAGAGATTAGAGAGCTTACTAGTGAAGAATTGTTACAAAAGCTTTCAGAGTTAAAGACAGAGCTTTTTAATTTGAGGTTTCAGCTTGCTACCGGTCAACTGGATAATCCTATGAGGATAAGAGATGTAAGAAAAACAATTGCCAGAATAAAAACTATTCTGAGAGAACGTGAATTAGGTATTAGGTAAAATAAAGCATATGGAAGGAGGGCATTCAATTGGAAAGAGGCCATAGAAAAGTTAGAATAGGTACGGTTGTCAGCAATAAAATGCAAAAAACCATTGTAGTTGCTGTAGAAGACAGAGTAAGACATCCTCTTTACGGAAAGACGATGAAAAGGACTAAAAAATTTAAGGTTCATGATGAAAATAATATATGCAATGTTGGAGATGTAGTTAAAATAATGGAAACAAGACCACTCAGCAAAGAAAAAAGATGGAGGCTTGTTGAAATAATTAAAAAAGCTGAATAACTTGAAAGGAGGTAATTAACATGATTCAACCTCAAACACGATTAAAAGTAGCAGATAACACAGGTGCAAAGGAAATCATGTGCATTCGTCTTGAAGGCGGTTCAAATAGAAAGTTCTCTAATATAGGTGATGTAATAGTCGCTTCTGTAAAAAGTGCAACACCCGGTGGTGTTGTGAAAAAAGGTGAGGTTGTTAAAGCTGTAATTGTCAGAACAAAAAAAGGTATTGCTCGAAAAGATGGCACTTATATAAGGTTTGATGACAATGCGGCAGTAATAATAAGAGATGATAAACAACCTAGAGGTACTCGTATTTTTGGACCAGTAGCTAGGGAATTAAGAGAAAAAGACTTCATGAAAATTATATCTTTGGCTCCTGAAGTGCTTTAAGGGAGGGTTGAAAAATGGCACGAAATAAATTGCACGTAAAAAAAGGAGACATGGTCGTTATAATTTCTGGTAAAGATAAAGGCAAAAAGGGCAAAGTATTACAAGCTTTTCCTAAAGAAGGTAAAATAATTGTTGAAGGTGTTAATATTGTAACAAAACACAGAAAATCAACTAATCCACAAAAACCTGGTGGCATAATCCATCAAGAAGCACCTATTTACAGTTCAAAAGCTATGCTCTATTGTGAAAATTGCGGCAGAGGAGTTCGTTATGGCATAAAAATACTCGAAAACGGAGAAAAAGTTCGTTACTGCAAGAGGTGTAACGAAACGCTATAATATGAAAGGGAAGGAGGCTAATTATGTCAAGGCTGAGAGAAAAGTACGAAAAAGAAGTTGTACCAGCGCTGATGGAGCGCTTTGGATATAAAAACATAATGCAAGTTCCCAAAATGGAAAAAATAGTTATAAATATAGGTGTGGGAGAAGCAAAGGAAAACCCTAAAGCGCTGGAAGCTGCAGTTAATGATTTAACTTTGATTGCAGGACAAAAACCAGTAATTACACGCGCTAAAAAATCAATTGCCAATTTTAAAATTCGTCAAGGAATGCCGATTGGGGTAAAAGTGACTTTAAGAGGCGAAAGAATGTACGAATTTATGGATAAGCTTTTTAATATAGCTTTGCCACGTGTCAGAGACTTTAAAGGAGTTTCTCCGAAGTCTTTTGACGGAAGAGGAAATTATGCGTTGGGAATAAAAGAACAGCTAATTTTCCCGGAAATTGATTATGACAAAATAGACAAGATAAGAGGAATGGATATAATCTTTGTAACCACAGCAAAGACAGATGAAGAGGCTAAGGGATTACTAGAACTTTTAGGTATGCCATTTGCAAAGTAAAGGAGGGTAAAATTACATGGCAAGAAAGGCCTTGATAGTAAAGCAGCAAAAACCCCAAAAATATAAGACAAGAGAATATAACAGATGCAAAATTTGTGGTAGACCCCGTGCATATTTGAGGAAGTTTGGCATGTGCCGTATATGTTTTAGAAAATATGCCCATCAAGGGATGATACCAGGCGTTAAAAAAGCAAGTTGGTAAAAGAGGGGAGGTAGTACAATGGTAATGACAGATCCTATAGCAGATATGCTTACTCGCATTAGAAATGCAAATATTGCAAGACATGAGACCGTAGAAATACCTGCTTCAAATGTGAAAAGAGCCATTGCAATGATTATGCTAAAAGAAGGTTTTATAAAAGCAGTGGAAGAAATAGATGATGGAAAACAAGGCATCCTCAAATTGACATTGAAGTACGGACCAAATAAAGAAAGAGTTATATCTGGCTTAAAGAGAATAAGTAAGCCTGGCTTGAGAGTATATGCAAGACACGACGAATTGCCCCGTGTATTAGGAGGTTTAGGTATAGCTATCATTTCAACTTCCAAAGGGATAATGACAGATAAAGAAGCAAGAAAAGCAGGAGTTGGAGGAGAAGTCATTTGCTACATCTGGTAATTTCAGTAAGGAGGTGTGAATAGTGTCTAGAATAGGAAGATTACCTATAGAAATACCAAAAGGAGTAGAAGTTAAAGTAAATCCGGGTAATGTAGTTGTTGTTAAGGGGAGCAAAGGTACATTAGAGAAGAAATTTTCACCGCTTGTTAATATAGATGTAAAAGATAATAAAGTCATTGTGACAAGAAATGGTGATGATAAAGAAGAAAGAGCCCTTCACGGAACGACAAGAGCGATAATTGCAAATATGGTAAAAGGTGTAAGTGAAGGCTTTGAAAAGGCTTTAGAAATAGTAGGCGTTGGATACCGTGCTGCTAAGCAAGGAAAAAAATTGGTCTTAAATGTAGGATATTCCCATCCCGTAGAAATAGAAGAAGAACTAGGTATTGAAATTATAGTGGAAGGGAATAACAAGATAATCGTAAGGGGTTGTGACAAGGAAAAAGTTGGGCAAGTTGCTGCAAATATTAGAAGAGTCCGTGAGCCTGATGCTTATCAAGGCAAGGGCATTAGATATGTAGGCGAAGTTGTAAGACTAAAAGAAGGTAAAACTGGCAAGAAGTAAGGGGTGAGATGATGATTATAAAACCAAATAGGAACGAATTAAGAAAAAGACGTCATTTAAGAGTTAGAAAAAAGGTCTTTGGTACACCGGAAAGGCCGCGACTTAATGTATTTAGAAGTCTGAAACACATTTATGTGCAAATTATCGATGATACTAAAGGGCATACTCTTGTTCATGCATCTACTTTGGACCCTGAACTAAGAGGCATTGCTAAAGGAGCAAATAAGCAATCTGCAAAATTGGTAGGTCAATTAATTGCTAAGAGGGCTTTAGAAAAAGGTATAAAAGATGTAGTTTTTGATAGAGGCGGATACCTCTACCACGGTGTAGTTAAAGAATTGGCTGATGCTGCAAGAGAAGCAGGGTTAAATTTCTAAACGAGGAGGGAAATGAATGGCTCGAGTTGATTGGACTAAGCTCGATTTAAAAGAAAGAGTCGTAAGCATAAATCGTGTTGCAAAAGTTGTGAAGGGCGGAAGAAATTTTAGATTTAGCGTCACAGTTGTAGTTGGCGATGCAGAAAAGGGCTATGTAGGAGTAGGAAGAGGTAAAGCTGTAGAAATTCCAGACGCAATTAGAAAAGCTATAGAGGATGCAAAAAAACACTTAATTAAGGTTCCAATTGTAGGTACTACTATTCCCCATGAAGTCATAGGGGAATTTGGCGCTGGAAAAGTACTTTTAAAACCTGCTAAAGAAGGTACTGGAGTTATTGCAGGAGGACCTGTGCGTGCCGTTCTTGAGTCCGCAGGTATAAAAGACGTTTTGACAAAGTCACTCGGTTCTTCTAATGCAACTAATATGGTTTATGCGACAATAGAAGGGCTGAAAAAATTGAGAACAGCTGAAGAAGTAGCAAGATTACGCGGAATTCCAGTAAGCCAATTGTTTGAATAAATCGACAAACTTTATGTAGGAGGTGCAAAGATGAGACTCCACGATTTAAAACCAGCAGAAGGAGCAAGACGTGAGAGAAAAAGAGTAGGTAGAGGAATCGGTTCAGGGCACGGTAAAACATCAGGCAGAGGACAAAAAGGTCAAAAAGCGAGAAGTGGCGGTGGAGTGCGTCCAGGCTTTGAAGGAGGCCAAATGCCACTTACAAGAAGACTCCCAAAAAGAGGTTTTACTAACATATTCAAAAAAGAATATGCAATTGTAAATGTTGGAACTTTAGAAGAAAGGTTTGAGGATGGAGCGGTAATTACTCCTGAAATTTTAATAGAAAGTGGTATAATTAAAGATGTAAAAGATGGGGTTAAAATATTAGGTGACGGAGATTTAAGCAAAAAATTCACTGTTAGGGCTCATAAATTCAGTCAAAGTGCCATTGAAAAAATACAAGCCGTTGGGGGAAAGGCAGAGGTGATATAGAGTGTTTCAAACCCTTGTCAGCGCGTGGAAGGTCGATGATATAAGAAAAAGGATACTTTATACAGTAGGCATGCTTGTAATATTCAGGCTTGGGTCTCATATTCCTGTGCCAGGAGTTGACCCAAAGCAGATTGCTCACATACTTGGTCAAGGTCAATTGTTTGGATTTTTTGACATAATATCAGGTGGTGCTTTTCGCGAATTTACCATTTTTGCGATGAGCATTATACCTTACATCAATGCCTCGATTATAATGCAGCTACTTACAATAGCTATTCCATCACTTGAGCAATTAGCAAAGGAAGGAGAAGAAGGAAGAAAGAAAATTGCTCAGTATACTAGGTATTTAACGGTAGTACTTGCTTTGATACAGGCTATAGGAATGACTTTTGGGCTTAGGGCTGCAGTTATCAATCCGACATTTTTTAACTTGTCCGTAATTGTTATAACCTTGACGGCAGGTACAGCTTTTCTCATGTGGCTAGGCGAAAGAATAACAGAAAATGGAATAGGTAATGGGAGTTCACTGATAATTTTTGCAGGGATAGTATCAAGAATTCCTAATATGGTTTATCTCACTGTAGAGTATATACATGCTGGAACAGCAAATATTTTTGGGGCTATTGCTTTTGTGCTGGCAGAGCTTGTGATGATAGTGCTGATAATACTGGCTACAGAAGGCCAGAGAAGGATTCCTGTGCAATATGCTAAAAGAGTTGTAGGAAGAAGAGTTTATGGTGGTCAGAGTACTCACATACCTATAAGAATAAATATGGCAGGGGTTATACCTATTATATTTGCTTTGTCACTACTACAATTTCCACAACAAGTGGCTGCCTTTTTCCCACGCTCAACGTTTTACAACTTTGTACAAAAATGGCTTAGCACCAATGGTTTGATATACAATATTTTGGATATCTTACTAATTATAGGTTTTACGTATTTCTACACGGCAGTAATATTTAATCCAGTAGAAATTTCAGATAACTTGAAAAAATATGGTGGTTTTATACCAGGAATAAGGCCGGGGAAACCTACCACGGATTATATTACAAGAGTGTTAAACAGAGTTACTTTCGTAGGAGCTGTGTTTTTAGCGTTTATTGCTACAATGCCTGTAATTTTGATGAACATTACGGGTTTACAGCTTTACTTTGGTGGTACAGCGCTTTTGATTGCAGTAGGTGTGGCCCTCGATACTATGAAACAAATTGAAGGTCACCTTATTATGAGAAACTATCAAGGATTTTTAAAATAAATAAGGGGGAAGTGTTATGAGAGTAATACTTTTGGGACCCCCAGGTGCTGGCAAAGGAACACAAGCCGTGAAAATTGCTAAGGAGTTTAACATTCCTCATATATCAACAGGAGATATTTTCAGACAAAACTTAAGAGACAATACTGATTTGGGAAAACTAGCAAAAGAGTATATGGATAAAGGATTATTGGTCCCCGATGAAGTTACTAACAGAATAGTAGAAGATAGATTAGAAAAAGAAGACTGTAAAAAAGGGTTTTTGTTGGACGGCTATCCCAGGAATGTTTCTCAAGCGGAAGAATTAGATAGATTCCTGGAAAAGCAAGGCAATTCTTTGAATTGTGTGTTAAATATTGAGGTTGATAGAGATGTATTAATTGAAAGGATTACGGGCAGAAGAATTTGTCCCAACTGTGGTGCGACATATCATATAAAAAATTCTCCTCCAGCTGTGGACAATGTATGCGACAAATGTGGTACTCAATTGATACAGCGTTCGGATGATAAAATAGAATCTGTTTTAAAAAGATTGGAAGTTTATGACAGTCAAACAAAACCGTTGATTGAATATTACACCAGAAAGAAAATTTTAATAAATATTGATGGAAACAAATCTGTAGAAGAAGTGTTTGAAAGCATTAAAAGATCTTTAGGAGACGACAGTAGATGATATATATTAAATCTAACCACGAAATTGAATTGATGCGGATAGCTGGCAAGGTAATTGCTAAGTTGTTTGAAATTCTTGAAAAACAGATTAAGCCAGGGATAACGACCATTGAATTGGATAAGATTGCAGAGGAGTTTATCATAAAAAATAGTTGCAAACCTGCCTTTAAGGGGTTGTATGGTTTTCCTGCTACTATTTGCGCCTCAGTGAATGAAGAAGTAGTTCATGGTATACCAAGTTTAAGAAAGCTCAAAGAAGGCGATATTATAAGTATAGACGTGGGAGCCTCGTATAACGGTTATAATGCAGATGCTGCCAGGACCTTTGCTGTAGGGGAGATTTCTGCTGAGGCTCAAAAACTCATAGAAGTAACCAAAAACAGCTTTTTTGAGGGTATAAAATACGCGAGAGAAGGGAATAGGTTATCTGATATTTCTCACGCAATACAAACTTATGTAGAAAGTCATGGCTTTTCAGTAGTAAGAGAATATGTTGGACATGGGATAGGCATAAAAATGCATGAAGATCCACAGATTCCTAATTTTGGTCCCCCTGGAAGAGGGCCTAGATTAAAAAGAGGTATGTGCCTTGCTATAGAACCGATGGTAAATGCGGGACATTATGCAGTAAGAACATTAGAAGATAATTGGACAGTAGTGACTGTTGATGGCAGTTTATCAGCCCATTACGAAAATACTATTGTTATTACGGATGGGGACCCAGAAATACTGACCATTTTATAAGAGGTGAATTTATTAATGGATGACTTGCAAATTGGTCAGATTGTGCGCAGCAAGGCTGGACGGGATAAAGGTAGAGTTTTTGTAGTAGTGGGAAAATTTGACGATAATCATGTGCTTATATCAGATGGGGATTTAAGGAAAATAGAAAAACCAAAAAAGAAAAAGATTAAGCATCTTCAACGATATAACGAGGTTCTTACGCAAATTAAAGACAAAATCCTCAAAGGGGATAACTTGACTAATAAAGAAATAAAGAAAGCTTTAGAACCTTATAAATCCTGAGTCAATAAGGAGGAATGGATATCCTTGGCAAAAGATGATGTTATTGAAGTTGAGGGCACAGTTGTAGAGGCTTTACCGAATGCCATGTTTCAAGTACAATTAGATAATGGGCACAAAGTACTAGCTCATGTTTCTGGAAAACTTAGAATGAATTTTATACGGATACTTCCTGGAGACAGAGTAACAGTAGAATTGTCTCCTTATGATTTAAGTCGAGGAAGAATTGTATGGCGTGGAAAGTGATAAGGAGGGTGTTTGGAAATGAAAGTAAGGCCATCTGTAAAACCTATTTGTGAAAAATGTAAAGTTATAAAAAGAAAAGGTAGAGTTATGGTAATTTGTGAGAATCCAAAACATAAGCAAAAACAAGGTTAGGAGGTGTAAAAATGGCGAGAATAGCAGGTGTTGACTTACCAAGGGACAAAAGAATAGAAATTGCGTTGACATATATATATGGCATAGGCCGTTCCCGTTCAAATGAGATTCTTGCTAAAGCAGGAGTAAACCCCGATACAAGGGTTAAGGACTTGACAGAAGAAGAAGTTTCAAGGCTCAGAGAGATAATTGATAAAGAATACAAAGTTGAAGGTGACCTAAGAAAAGAAGTAGCTTTAAACATAAAAAGATTAATGGATATAGGATGCTACAGAGGCATAAGGCATAAAAGAGGTTTACCTGTAAGAGGCCAAAGGACAAGAACAAATGCTAGAACGAGAAAAGGGCCAAGAAAGACTGTGGCTAAAAAGAAGAAGTAAAATAAGGAGGGAAATTAATGGCTAAAAAAGTTAAAAGAGCTACAAGAAGGCGTGAGAAAAAACACGTAGAGCGCGGAGTGGCACATATCCATTCTACGTTTAATAATACAATTGTAACCATAACAGACCCTGCCGGAAATACAATTTCTTGGGCAAGTGCTGGTACAATAGGATTTAAAGGTTCAAGAAAATCTACACCTTTTGCGGCACAAATGGCTGCAGAGTCGGCTGCAAAATCAGCCATGGAACACGGTATGAAGACTGTCGATGTGTATGTAAAAGGACCTGGTGCAGGTAGAGAAGCAGCAATAAGAGCTTTACAGGCGGCTGGCCTTGAAGTAAGTCTTATAAAAGACGTAACACCAATTCCACACAACGGTTGCAGACCGCCAAAGAGAAGAAGAGTATGAGGAGGTGCAAATATGGGAAGATACACAGGACCTACATGCAGATTATGCAGAAGAGAAGGTATGAAATTATATTTGAAAGGTGATAAATGTTATACAGATAAATGTCCTTTTACAAGGAGGGCATATGCTCCAGGCCAACACGGACAAAACAAAAAGAAGCTTACAAACTACGCTATGCAATTGAGAGAAAAGCAAAAATTAAAAAGGTATTATGGCGTTTTAGAGAGACAATTTGTCAGATATTATGAAGAAGCAGAAAGAATGAAGGGAATCACTGGCGAAAACTTGCTGCAACTTTTAGAAAGGCGTCTTGATAATGTAGTATTTAGACTTGGATTTGCAGCATCTCGTCCACAAGCGAGACAGCTTGTAAGTCAAGGACACATAGAGGTAAATGGCAAAAAGGTTGACATACCATCTTATTTAGTAAAACCAGGTGACGTCATAGCAGTGAGAGAAAAAAGCCGCTCAATGGAATTAATAAAGAATAATTTAGAAGTATCTCGAACTGTGCCAGATTGGCTGGAGCTCGATAAAGATGCCTTCGAAGGTAGAGTAGTATCAATGCCAAGAAGAGAACATATAGATCTACCTATCCAAGAGCACTTGATTGTTGAGCTTTATTCTAAGTAAAATAATAATCGGTTACCCTCATAAAATAGCCAAAAGGAGGGTTCACTATGTTTGAAATGATTGAACCAAAAATAGAGATTGTTGAACAGACGGAAGATGGGACGTACGGTAAATTTGTAGTAGAACCTCTGGAGAGGGGTTATGGAATAACTTTAGGTAATTCTTTAAGGCGTGTACTTTTGTCTTCGCTTCCTGGAGCTGCTCCTAAATCTGTAAAAATAGATGGAGTGTTACATGAGTTTTCTACATTACCAGGAGTAAAAGAAGATGTAGTAGAAATTATATTGAACCTTAAAGAGGTAGCTGCAAAATTACATTCTGACGAACCTGTAGTTGCAAGAATTGATGTTGAAGGTAAAGGAGAAGTTACTGCAGGTCATATAGTAGGTGGTGGGGATTTGGAAATTTTAAACCCCAATCACCATATTGCTACTTTAAGTGATGATGGTAAGCTCCACATGGAAATTGTATTTGTAAAAGGCAAAGGATATGTACCTTCTGATAAGAACAAAGAGCCAAATCAGCCAATTGGGGTTATTCCAGTAGACTCTATTTTCACGCCAGTAAAAAGGGTAAGCTATAACGTAGAAAATACCCGTGTGGGACATGTTACAGATTATGACAAACTTACACTAGAAATATGGACTAATGGAACAGTAACTCCTAAAGAGGCTATTAGTATGGCCTCTGACATGTTAATTAAATACTTCCAAAAATTTATATCTTTTACTGGAGAGTACAAAAGTTCAGATATTTTTGTAGATAAGCCGGAAAAAAAAATCGAAAAGCCTCTTGACATGACGATTGAGGAATTGGACCTATCTGTCAGGTCATATAATTGTTTAAAAAGAGCTGGTATAAATACAGTGCAGGAATTGACTCAAAAGACAGAGGAAGAAATGATGAAGGTGAGAAACTTAGGAAAAAAATCTCTTGAGGAAGTTAAACAAAAACTTGAAGCATTAGGACTCAGCTTAAAAAAGGCAGACGAATGAAGGAGGGTTGAATATGGGCTACAGAAAATTAGGGCGTCCTTCTGACCAAAGGAGAGCCATGCTTAGAAATTTAGTAACAGATTTCTTAAAATACGGAAGAATAACAACAACAGAAGCTAGAGCGAAGGAAGTTCGCAGCATTTCTGAAAAAATGATTACTCTTGGTAAAAGAGGCGATTTACACGCAAGAAGACAGGCATTGGCTTATATCTTAGATGAAAGTGTTGTAAAAAAATTGTTTGACGAAATAGCCCCAAAATATAAAGATAGACAAGGTGGATACACAAGAATTCTAAAGCTTGGGCCTCGCAGAGGAGATGGCGCACCACTGGTAATTATTGAATTGGTGTAGAAATTAAAGGGGTTAAGTTTGGTGGCCGGAACTTAATCCCTATTTTTCATAGATAAGTTCACAATGCAAAGAAGGTGTCCCTATGGAACACATAATAACTACGAAAAACTTGTCCTTTAAGTATCAGTCATCCGAGGATACGCAGCAATTAGTCTTAAAAAATTTGAATTTGGAATTTGAAAAGGGGCAATTTATCGCTATAATAGGGCATAATGGTTCTGGCAAATCAACATTGGCTAAGCATTTTAATGCTCTGTTATTGCCTACAGAAGGGAAAGTATACGTAAAAGGCATGGATACAAAAGACAAAAATCTTTTGTGGGACATAAGACAGACAGCAGGTTTGGTATTTCAAAACCCTGATAACCAAATAGTAGCAGCTATAGTAGAAGAGGATATTGCTTTTGGTCCCGAAAACTTAGGGATTCCTCCAGATGAGATAAGAGAAAGAGTAGAATATGCTCTAAAAGTTGTAGATATGCTGCAATATAAAGATTATGCTCCTCATATGCTTTCAGGGGGACAAAAGCAAAGAGTAGCAATTGCCGGCATTATTGCAATGAAGCCGGAGTGCATAGTCTTAGACGAGCCTACTGCAATGCTTGACCCTATTGGCAGAAGAGAAGTCATCTCCACAATCAAAAAACTTAATAAAGAAGAAGGAATTACTGTAATATTAATAACACATTTCATGGAGGAAGCTGTAAATGCCGATAGGGTCATTGTGATGGATGATGGCAAAGTAATCTTAGATGGTACTCCGAGGGAGGTTTTTAAAGAAGTAAAACTTTTAAAAAAAATCGGCCTTAGTGTGCCCCAGGTTACAGAATTGGCTTATCAACTAAAAGAAGAAGGCTTTGACGTCCCTACCGATATCTTGACTGTGGAGGAAATGGTGAGATTTTTATGCCAATACGCGTAGAAAATTTGCGCTTTGTGTATAATGAGGGGACGCCGTATGAAACAGTAGCCTTAAAAGATATAAATTTTGAAATCCAGGACAAAGAGTTTGTAGGGATAATAGGGCACACAGGTTCGGGAAAATCTACACTTATACAGCATCTCAACGGTCTTTTAAAACCTACTTCTGGTAAAATATATATAAATGGAATAGATATAACAGATAAGAGTGTAAGCCTAAAAGATGTAAGAAAAGAAGTAGGATTGGTATTTCAGTATCCAGAGTATCAGCTTTTTGAAGAAACTATTTTTAAAGACATAGCTTTTGGACCTATCAATTTAGGCTTAAGTGAAGAGGAGATAGAAGAAAGAGTATATGAAGCAATGGATATTGTTGGGGTTAGCAGAGAATTAGCTGATAAATCCCCCTTTGAAGTGTCAGGCGGTCAAAGGCGGAGAATTGCTATAGCAGGGATACTGGCGATGAAGCCCAAAATTTTGATATTAGATGAACCGACTGCGGGACTTGATCCTAAAGGGAAAGAAGAGATATTGAATAAAATTAAAGAGATACATGACAAATACAACATGATAACAATTTTAGTTTCCCATAGCATGGAAGATATAGCTAAATTTGCAGATAAAATCATAGTTATGAACAAAGGTAGAATAGAACTTATTGGAACTCCACGGGAGGTTTTTAAGCAAGCAGAGAAATTAGAAAAAATAGGTTTAGGGGTGCCACAAATAACTTACCTTGCGAGAGAATTGCGAAAAAAAGGCATAGATGTGCCAGAGGATGTTTTGACTGTGGAAGAAGCAAAAGAGTATATAGCCCGTTATCTCAGGGGGATTAAAAATGTTTAGAAACATTACAATTGGCCAGTATATTCCGGGCGATTCTATTGTGCACAATTTAGACCCTAGGATAAAATTGATAATTACCTTTATATTCATAATAGCAATCTTTCTTATTAGTAACTTTTCAGGGTATATCTTTGTATTAGTATATATATATTTAATAGTTTCAATATCAAAAATACCGTTTGGCTATGTCTTAAAAGGGTTAAGGCCTATAATTATAATTCTTTTGCTTACAGTAGGATTGAATATGTTTTTTACTCCCGGAGGGGTGGCATTATACACCTTAGGACCTCTAAAAATCACTACAGCCGGACTAAAACTCGCCGTATTTATGGCGTTAAGA